>NZ_RZST01000115.1:0-15867 GCF_003997575.1 Mesorhizobium sp. M1A.F.Ca.IN.022.07.1.1 | reverse complement strand
GACGCGCACCGTGCCACCCTTCTTCAGCTTGCCGAACAGCACCTCGTCGGCCAGCGGCTTCTTGATGTGCTCCTGAATGACGCGGCCGAGCGGACGCGCGCCCATGCGCTCGTCATAGCCCTTGTCGGCCAGCCAGGCGATCGCGTCCGGCGACAGGTCGAAGGTGACGCCCCGCTCGGAAAGTTGGGCCTCGAGCTGCATGACGAATTTCTGCACCACCTGATGGATCACCGGGATCGGCAGCGAGCCGAACGGAATGATCGCGTCGAGACGGTTGCGGAATTCGGGCGTGAACAGCCGGTTGATAGCCTCGACGTCGTCGCCCTCGCGCTTGGTCGAGCCGAAGCCGATCGCCGCGCGCTGAGCGTCCGATGCGCCCGCATTGGTCGTCATGATCAGGATGACGTTGCGGAAGTCGATCTGCTTGCCGTTGTGGTCGGTCAGCTTGCCATGGTCCATCACCTGCAACAGGATGTTGAACAGATCCGGATGCGCCTTCTCCACCTCGTCGAGCAACAGCACGCAATGGGGATGCTGGTCGACACCGTCGGTCAACAGTCCACCCTGGTCGAAGCCGACATAGCCGGGAGGTGCGCCGATCAGCCGCGAGACGGTGTGGCGTTCCATATATTCCGACATGTCGAAGCGGATCAGCTCGACGCCGAGCGAGGCCGCAAGCTGCTTGGCCACTTCCGTCTTGCCGACGCCGGTCGGCCCTGAGAAAAGGTAGGAGCCGATCGGCTTCTCCGGCTCGCGCAGGCCCGCCCGTGCCAGCTTGATCGCCGACGTCAGCGCGGTGATTGCGGTATCCTGACCGTAGACGACGCGCTTCAGCTCGACATCGAGACCCTGCAGCACCTTCTCGTCGTCCGCCGAAACCGTCTTCGGCGGGATGCGCGCCATGGTGGCGATCGTCGCCTCGATTTCCTTGATGCCGATCGTCTTCTTGCGCTTGGCCTCAGGCACCAGCATCTGCGAGGCGCCGGTCTCGTCGATCACGTCGATCGCCTTGTCCGGCAGCTTGCGGTCGCTGATGTAGCGGGCCGACAACTCCACCGAAGCCTTGATCGCTTCGCTCGTGTAGCGGACCTTGTGGAACTCCTCGAAATAGGGCTTCAGGCCCTTCATGATCTCGATGGCGTCCTCGATGGTCGGCTCGTTGACGTCGATCTTCTGGAAGCGCCGCACCAGCGCGCGGTCCTTCTCGAAGAACTGGCGGAACTCCTTGTACGTTGTCGAGCCGATGCAGCGGATCGCGCCGGACGACAGCGCCGGCTTCAACAGGTTCGAGGCATCCATGGCGCCGCCAGACGTGGCCCCTGCCCCGATCACGGTGTGGATCTCGTCGATGAACAGCACCGCGCCCGGATAGTCCTCGAGCTCCTTGACGACCTGCTTCAGCCGCTCCTCGAAGTCGCCGCGATAGCGCGTGCCGGCCAACAGAGTGCCCATGTCGAGCGCGAAGATGGTGGCGTCCTGCAGCACCTCGGGCACGTCGCCTTCGACGATGCGCTTGGCAAGGCCCTCGGCGATCGCCGTCTTGCCGACGCCTGGGTCGCCGACATAGAGCGGGTTGTTCTTGGAGCGGCGGCACAGCACCTGGATGGTGCGATTGATCTCGCTCTCGCGACCGATCAGCGGATCGATCTTGCCGGCCTTGGCCTTGTTGTTGAGGTTGATGCAGTAGGCCGTCAGCGCGTCCTGCGGCTTCTTCTTGCCGCCGTCTTCCTGCGGCTCGGCGCCGTTCTGACCGCCCTGCTCATCGTCGGCGCCGCGCGGCGTGCGCGACTCCGAAGCGCCGGGGCGCTTGGCGATGCCGTGCGAGATGTAGTTGACCGCGTCGTAGCGGGTCATCTGCTGTTCCTGCAGGAAATAGGCCGCATGGCTTTCGCGCTCGGCAAAGATTGCGACGAGCACATTGGCCCCGGACACCTCCTCGCGGCCGGACGACTGCACATGGATGACGGCGCGCTGGATGACGCGCTGGAACCCGGCGGTCGGTTTCGAATCCTCGTCGTAACCGGTGACGAGATTGTCAAGCTCGGTGTCGATATAGGTCAGAACGGTGTGCTTGAGCTCGTCGAGATCGACATTGCAGGCGCGCATCACCGCGGCCGCCTCGGTGTCGTCGATGAGCGCCAGCAGCAGGTGTTCGAGCGTTGCATATTCATGATGCCGCTCGTTGGCGAACGTCAGCGCCTGATGTAGCGCCTTTTCCAGGCCTTGGGAGAAAGCCGGCATGTTACCTCACTTCTTCTCCATCACGCATTGCAGCGGATGCTGATTCTGTCGGGCGAAATCCATGACCTGAGACACTTTGGTCTCGGCCACCTCGAATGTGTAGACCCCGCACTCGCCCACTCCATGATTATGAACATGCAGCATGATGCGTGTGGCGGCCTCGCGGTCCTTCTGGAAAAAACGCTCCAGGACGTGGACCACGAACTCCATGGGAGTGTAGTCGTCGTTAAGGATGAGGACCCTGTAGAGGCTGGGCTTTTTTGTCTTGGTTTTGGTGCGCGTGATGACCGCCGTGCCGCGACCGGGATCGTTGCGGTCGCCGTCACCTTGCATTCGCACCACGCCTGCCGTGGCAGTCAAACCGATCGTCACGTAGTCCTGCCTTTTCGAATCCTCATGCGAGTTCAACATGTAGGTCTTCGATGGCCGATTTTAAGCCCTTCTGTTTAGCTGACAATATGGCTAGGTACGCAAACTTCAGCGAATTTCTCAATCGTGAATGCGGCAAGGCGCGGGTGGTTGCGGCGGCGCATGAAAAAACCCGGCCGCGCTTCCGCGACCGGGTTGTTTTTGCGGGCCGGCTAGCCTGCCCGATGTGATCGGACGAAATTACTTCGCCTTGGCGACGACCGATTCGAACGGCTTGTAGGCTTCCTTGGCGAGCTCGGCATAGAGATTGCCGATCTTGCTGGCCTCGGCCACGAAGCTCTCGTAGCTCTGCTTGGCGTAGTCGGTCTGGATCTCGATGGCCTTCTCGATCGACTTGGCCGAGAACAGCTTCTCGAAGGCGGCGCTGCCGGCCTCGAAGCTCTTCTTGGTGTATTCGCCGGCTTCGGTCGCGATCGCCTGCGCACCCTTGGTGAGCGAGGCAAAGCTCTTCAGCCCGGTGTCGGCAAACTCCTTGCCGTATTTCGCGAAGTCCTCATAGGTCTGGGTCATTTCATGCCTTCCCTTGGTTGAAACGCCCATTTAGCCCCGGGCGCCCTTGTGCAATGCACTGGAATATATTGTGCGCTGCACAAAAGTCAAGATTGCCTTGAGCCGCAAGGGCTCCGCGCGACAGCGACCGCTAAAGTTCGAATAAACAGAGGCTCAAATCGCCAGAAAATGGTGAACGCGGCGGTTACCATAAACGGATTGGTAACGCTGACCGCGATAGCTTGGCCGGAAGTGAGGCAGGCACCCCTCTGCCGCCTCCGGGGCAACGAAAATTCAGGGTAAGTAACGGTGCGTCAGGCGTTGTCGGGCTTCGTCTCCAAATCTTCATTCTCCTTCAAGGCGATCATGATTGCCGCGCTCGCGGTGACGATTGTCACCGCCGATGTCGCCTCCGCGATGGCGGCAAAGTCTGCCGCGATTGTCGTCGACGCCAAGACCGGAAGGGTGCTTTATTCGGCCGACGCCAACGGCCGGCGCTATCCGGCTTCGCTCACCAAGATGATGACGCTCTACCTCACCTTCGAGGCATTGGCGAAGGGCAGGATCGGCAAGAACACGCCGGTGCCGTTCTCGGCCCATGCCGCGTCCGAGCCGCCGACCAAGCTCGGCGTGCGCGCCGGCGGGTCGGTGCCGGTCGAGACCGCGATCCTGTCGATGGTGACGAAGTCGGCGAACGACTCGGCGACCGCGCTGGGCGAGTTGCTCGGCGGCAGCGAAGACAATTTTGCCCGCATGATGACGGCCAAGGCACGCCAGCTTGGCATGAACGGCACTGTCTTCCGCAATGCCAATGGCCTGCCCGATCCGGGCCAGTTCACCACGGCGCACGACATGGCGATGCTCGGCATCGCGCTCCGCGAGCACTTCCCGCAATATTACGGCTATTTCTCGCAGCGCTCGTTCCTCTATGGCCGCCAGCGCATCAACGGCCATAATCGCCTGCTCGGCCGCATCAAGGGTGTCGACGGCATCAAAACCGGCTACACGCGCGCTTCCGGCTACAACCTGGTCTCCTCAGTCGCCGATGGCGATCGCCGCCTCGTCGCAGTGGTGATGGGCGGCGCTTCCGGCCGCAGCCGCGACAACCAGATGGCTTCACTGATCAACACCTACCTTCCGCGCGCCTCGACCCGCGGCGGCGGCAACCTGATCGCCAAGGCGGGCGGCGGCAATCCGATCAAGGCTCTGGCCAAGGTCCTCCTGCCCAAGCATGACGCACCGACTCCGGACGAAAAACCGGCTGTCGACGACACCGAAGTCGCGTCAGCCGATGACAGCGCGCCGGTCGCTGAGGAAACCAAGCCGGTGATCCAGGTCAGGAAGGTGAAGACGGTTGCGGTGGCCGCCATGGCTCCGGCACCCGCGCCCCAAGAAACCACCTCAGAGACCGAAACCGCATCACAGCCCGAAGCCACGTCCCAGACGGTTGCCGCTTACTCCGAGCCGGCCATCGATCCGGTCAAGACGGCCTCGCTGCCGTCGGGATGGGTGGTGCAGGTCGCGTCCTCGCCGACGCAATCGGGGGCTCAGGCGCTTCTCGACAAGACGACCAAGCAGGCGCCGAAGGTGCTGGCCGACGCATCGGGCTTCACGGTCGCGTTCGACAAGGGCGGCGTCACCTACTACCGCGCCCGCTTCGGCGGTTTCGGCTCGAAGGACGCAGCCTGGAAAGCTTGCGACGCCCTGAAGCGAAAGAAGATCGAGTGCTACGCCGTCCAGCAATAGGCGGCTTTTGAACCTCCCGGGAAGTTCCGCGTCGAAGGAGACTAGTCGTGATTGGAGAGCAAGACGTCCTTGGCTTCATTGATCCGCGCCGCCAGGACAGACGTGCCGCCGACATCGGCGTTCAGGCGCTGCATCAGGCGGCGGTGCGCCTTGCGGATATCCGCCGCGGCAGCCCCCGCTTCAAGACCAAGGATCTTGTAGGCCTCCTCCTTAGTCATGGCGCCCGCACCTGGCGCAACACCCAGCCCTTCGCCACTGTCCGGCTGCGCGTCCTTGCGCCAGACGGGAAAACGGCCGTCAAGATACGTCTCTAGCAGTTGGCGGCTCTCCGGGTCCGGCCGTAGCTCGACATGGAGTTGCTGCAGCTCGGCGATCTCCATGGCGCTCAGCATTCTCCCCTCATAGTGGCCGGCGAGAACAAGGCCTTCGAGCTTGCCGCTGTCGTGGTCGAGCTCCATTTCGAGAGCCGCGGTGCGCACGGTTGAGCGTTTGGCCGCGACAAGTTTCGGTGGCGGTCGCCTCGCCCGCATCCAGGCATACCAGCCTGCCGCAGCAATCATCAGCAGACCGCCAAAGCTGCTGCGGCCGACCACGAGCATCGTCGCGCCGATCAGGCCCAACAGCGCGGGCCCAAGCGTTCTGAGACTGTCCGCCATCCTCGCTGCGTCGGCACGCACAAAGATTGTCGCGGCGCCGAAAAGCACCAGGAGCACGGCTGCCAATGCGATGATCACGCCCATCAGTTTGCACCGCCATCCAAATGATTGTGCATCGAAATCAAGATGTGGCGCAGGGGCGGTGCTTGCAAGCCCCACGCCGGGCCGCTCGAAGGGCCAGCAAGCGGAAGATGAGGACCTGCAGTCCTACAGCAGGCCGAGTTCCGCAAGCTCCAGGCGCAGTTTCGGCGGCATCTCGGCCAATGCGGCCCTGCCCTTGCCGAGATCGGCCGGCGCATCGGAGGGCTTAAGATAACGCCAGCCCTGGAAGGCGCGGCGCGGCTGCCAGTCGGTGCGCACCACTTCGGGATCAAGCACGAGATGGCAGCGGCCGATGCCTTCGCCATCGACGAAAGGCCGGATCTCCGTAATCAGCTGCCGGCATTGGACGTTGCCCTTGATCACCCAGTAGAGCGAGCCGCCATCGGTGATCTCCCCACCGCGCGTCGGCACCATGCGCGTGGTGTGCCAGTGCTCGGCCGGCTCGCCAGCGCGGCACCGCTCGTCGAGACGGAAGGCGATCCACTCTTCCAGGTCCTCGACGCTGTCGCAGCCGACGCAGAGTTTGACGAGATTGAGAGACATGCCCGCAATCTAGCGACAGCGCCGGAGGCATTCAACGCCAAGCGGGATTATGCACAGGCCGACTGCAGCCAAATCATGAGGCCAGCGTGGCCGTTTCGATCGCTTCGGCAAACCAAGCCCGCCGGTGGGGCAAGGTCAGCACTCGACCACGTTGACAGCCAGTCCGCCGAGGCTGGTTTCCTTGTATTTCTCGTTCATGTCGAGACCCGTCTGGCGCATGGTCTCGATAGCAGCATCCAGCGGCACGAAATGCGTCCCGTCGCCCTTGATGGCGAGCGAGGCGGCTGTTACCGCCTTGACCGCTCCCAGCGCATTGCGCTCGATGCAGGGCACCTGCACCAGGCCGCCGACCGGATCGCAGGTCATGCCGAGGTGGTGCTCGAGCGCGATTTCGGCGGCGTTCTCGACCTGCTCCGGAGTGCCCCCCATGACCGCGCAAAGCCCGGCCGCCGCCATTGCCGAGGCGGATCCCACTTCGCCCTGGCAGCCGACCTCGGCGCCCGAGATCGAAGCGTTTGACTTGATGATGCCGCCGACGGCGGCGGCCGTCAGCAGGAAGTCGCGGATGCTCGGCTGGTCGGCTTCGGGATGGAAATGCAGCCAGTAGCGCAGCACCGCCGGCAGCGTGCCGGCGGCACCGTTGGTCGGCGCAGTCACCACGCGCCCGCCGGCGGCGTTCTCCTCGTTCACCGCCATGGCATAGATCGACAGCCAGTCATTGGCGAGCAAGGGGTTGGGCCGGTTCTGCTGCCACTGTTCCTGCAGCTTGTCATGCAATTGGCGTGCGCGGCGCCGCACCTTCAGTCCGCCCGGCATGATGCCGTCCTGCGACAGCCCGCGGTCGATGCAGCGTTTCATGGCGCTCCAGATCGCGTCGAGGCCGGCGTCCAGCTCCTCGCGCGACATATGCGTTTCCTCGTTGGACCGCTTCATCTCGGCGATCGAAAGCCCGCTCCTGGCCGCCATCGCCAGCATCTCGACGGCGTTCTTGAACGGATAAGGCACCTTCTTGCCTTCCGTCGTCACCGAGCCCTTGGCCTTCATGCGCTGCAACTCTTCCTCGGAGACGACGAAGCCGCCGCCGATCGAATAATAGATGCGCTTGAGCAGCAGCCGGTCGGACGCATCGTAGGCATAGAAGGCCATGCCGTTGGCATGGCCGGTCAACGGCGTCTTGCGGTCGAGCACCAGATCCTTGGCCGGGTCGAAGCGGTAGGCCGGATGCCCAGGCGGCGAAATCCGTTTCTCCGTTCCGATGCGGGCAACGATGCTATCCGCCTCATCCGGATCGACTGTCTGCGGCGTCTCGCCGGCCAGTCCGAGGATGACGGCGCGGTCCGAGCCATGGCCGATCCCGGTATAAGCGAGCGAGCCGTGCAGGCTGGCGCCGATGCGATCGACCTCGACGCCGGCCGGGCGCGGCCAGTCGTCGGCGAGGATCTCGTCGAGGAAGCGGCGGGCAGCCGTCATCGGCCCCATCGTATGCGAGCTCGATGGACCGATGCCGATCTTGAACAGGTCGAAAACCGAAAGGAACACGCGCCGCTGTCTCCTGGAGGCCGCTCAAAACTTACATATAGGAATTCTCGCGATGTTTCCGCTGTTTTGCATGTCGCGGCGCGGCGTCAGCCGACCTTGTTTGCTCCGGCAGCGACATGTACCGCTTGCTTCCGCCGTCGAAGCGCCCGGCCTGTGGTAAAAGAACGTATGGGCGATTCCCTTCATCTTTCGGCGACAGACCTGGCCGCTCTGGCCTTTTTCCTGGTCGTCTGGGTGCTGCATACGCTGGCCTCCGACGGCAAGCTCGTTAGCCGCGTGTCGCTGACCACGGCCATGAACGCTCAGCGCGAAGCCTGGATGCGCAACATGGCCGAGCGCGAGGTGCGCATAGTCGACACCGCCATCATGTCCGGGCTGCAGCAAGGCACCGCCTTCTTTGCCTCGAGCTCGCTGATCGCGCTCGGCGGCTGCTTTGCCCTTCTCGGCGCTTCCGACCGGGTTCTGACCATAATGACTGACTTGCCGTTGGCCTCCGCATCCTCCCGCGAAGCCTTCCAGACCAAAATGTTCGGCCTGGTGCTGATCCTCGCCTTCGCTTTCTTCAAATTCGGCTGGGCCTACCGGCTGTTCAACTACTGCTCGATCCTGATCGGTGCCGTGCCGGTCCCGCATGGCGAGGCCTCGCGCAATCCGGTCAGCGGGACGGCGGTGTGGCGGGCCACCCGCATGAACGTGCTAGCCGGCAAGCATTTCAATTCCGGCCTGCGCGCCGTCTTCTTCTCGATCGGCTATCTCGGCTCGTTCGTCGGCCCGACGGTGTTCGTGCTGTCGACGCTGGTGCTGCTTGCCGTGCTTGTGCGCCGTCAGTTCTTCTCGGCCGCGCGCCAGGCAGTGCTCGGTCAGCCGCCCGGCGCCGGGAAAGGTTGATCGATGCGGCCCGACAGCCAATAGGCGGAGAGCCCGATCCATTCGCGGATCGCCATGGTGGTCGCCTGCAGCGAATCGGCCGGATTGTCGCGGAACAGACCGATGCCTTCCTTGCCTGAGGTCCGGTAATCGACCGGCCAAGGGACGGTTGGAAAACCGGCCTTGTCGAACAGCGCCTTGGCGCGCGGCATATGGAAGGCAGACGTCACCAGCAGCCATGTCTCGCCCGGTTTCGGCTCGACCAGCCTGCGGGTGAAGACTGCATTTTCGTACGTGTTGCGGGACTTGTTCTCAAGAATCAGGCGATCGGGCGCGCCCCCCAGCGCGCCAAGCAGGCGCGGCGCGGTGTCGGCATCGCCCTCGCCGTCCAGGAAAAGCTCGCCATTGCCGCCGGAGACGACCACTTTCGCTTGCGGAAAACGCCTGGCGAGGATCGCGGTCTCGACCATGCGATCGCCGCCGCTGTTCAGCTCATAGCCGCCGCGCGCCAGATTGATCGCGCCCTCGAAACCGCCGCCGAGCACGACGATGCCGTCGACCTTGGCCGGCAGCGGCGGCTTGGGAAAGCGTTCCTCCAGCGGATTGAGCATCATTGCGCCAAGCGAGGTCCAGGCCGAAAGCGCGAGGATCAGGAAGGCGAGCACGCTGCCGGTGCCGGCCAGCCGAGGGCGGCGGAAGAGCGCCGCCAGCAGACCGGCGAGCAGCAGGAAGATCGCCAGATTGAGCGGCTGGACGAGAAACCAGAGGATCTTGGAAAGATAATAGAACATCCCTCACCCCATTACGGCGCCGCGCGTCCGTTTGGACGCGCAAAGGACGCCACAACGCTAATGGACTAGATGAGGGACAACGCTACCACCACTTGTCCGGCTGGAACCTGCCCGCGGCCTGTTCGATGACGTGGGCGGTCTGGAACAGCGTTTCCTCGTCGAACGGCCTGCCGATGAGCTGCAGGCCGAGCGGCAGGCCTTTGCGGTCAAGGCCGGCGGGCACCGATATCCCCGGCAACCCGGCCATGTTCACCGTCACGGTGAAGATGTCGTTGAGATACATTTTCACCGGATCGGCGTTCATGTCCTCGTCGGCGACGCCGAAGGCAGCCGACGGTGTGGCCGGGGTCAGGATGACGTCGACACCGGCAGCAAAGACGGTCTCGAAATCGCGCTTGATCAGCGTGCGCACCTTCTGCGCCTGCAGGTAGTAGGCGTCGTAGTAACCCGCGGAAAGCACGTAGGTGCCGATCATGATGCGGCGCTTAACCTCGCGGCCGAAGCCGGCGGCGCGCGTCTTCTCATACATGTCGACGATGTCCTTGCCGGGCACGCGCAACCCGTAGCGCACGCCGTCATAGCGGGCGAGGTTGGACGAGGCCTCGGCCGGCGCCACGATGTAGTAGGCCGGCAGCGCGTATTTGGTGTGCGGCAAAGAGATATCGACGATCTCCGCCCCGGCATCCTTCAGCCAGGCAATGCCTTTCTGCCAGAGCGCCTCGATATCCTCGGGCATGCCGTCGACGCGGTACTCCTTCGGAATGCCGACCTTCATGCCCTTGATCGGCTTGCCGATCACCGCTTCGTAGTCCGGCACCGGCCGGTCGACCGACGTCGTGTCCTTCGGGTCGGAGGAGGCCATCGACTTCAACAGGATCGCGGCGTCGCGCACATCGCGCGCGATCGGACCGGCCTGGTCGAGCGAGGACGCGAAGGCGACGACGCCCCAGCGTGAGCAGCGGCCATAGGTCGGCTTGATGCCGACGGTGCCGGTGAAGGCTGCCGGCTGGCGGATCGAGCCGCCGGTGTCGGTCGCGGTGGCGCCGGCGCAGAGGAAGGCGGCGACCGCGGAAGCCGATCCGCCGGAGGAGCCGCCCGGCACCAGCTGGGCGTTATCCAACGTACGCGCGGTCTTCGCGCCGCCGGCCGAGACAAACCCGCCGTCGCCCTGATGCGTCGTCGGCGTCACCACCGTGTCGAGGCGCGAGCGCCGCCAAGGATTGATAACCGGGCCGTAATAGGAGGTCTCGTTGGAGGAGCCCATGGCGAACTCGTCCATGTTGAGCTTGCCGAGCATAACGGCGCCGTCGGCCCACAGATTGGATGTGACGGTCGATTCGTAGCGCGGTTGGAAACCGTCGAGCACATGGCTGCAGGCCTGGGTGTGGACGCCTTCGGTGGCGAACAGATCCTTGATGCCGAGCGGAATTCCTTCGAGCGCCCCGCCCTCGCCCTTGCCGAGCTTCGCGTCGGAAACCTTGGCCATCTCGCGCGCCTTGTCGCCGGTCACCGCGACATAGGCATTGAGCACCGGATTGGCGCGCTCGATCGCCGAGAGATAGGCTTCGGTGATCTCGGCAGCCGAAATCTCCTTGCCGCGCAGCTTGGCGCGGGCCTCGGAAATGGTGAGATGTGTGAGGTCGCTCATCAGGGAAGGCTCTTTTCGTAAAACACCGACCATTCCGAGTCGGGATAATCCAGCACCGGGCCGCAACGCGAAAACCCGGCGCGTTCGTAGACGGCCCAGGCGGCAGGGTGGCGATCGCCGGTCTCCAGAACCAGGCGCTTCAGGCCTTCCTGCCGCGCCAGACCCTCGATCCGCGCAACGATTTGGGCACCGATCTTCTGGCCGCGATGCGTGGGCCGCGTGTACATGCGCTTGACCTCGCCGACCGCGTCCGCATGACGCTTCAGCGCGCCGCAGCCGACCGCAAGGCCAGCGTCGCGGGCGACGAACACGGTCGTGTCGTGGCCAGCCATCTGCTCGACGGTGAGGTGATAGCAATGTTCCGGCGGCGTCTGTTCGAGCAGCGCGGTGTTGAGTTCTGCGACCAGCGCGCGCACGTCGTCCTGCAAGGGCGTCTCGACGCCGATTTCGACGGCCATCCTGCCCTTACTCCACAACCTTGGGAACGAGGAAGAAATTCTCTTCCGTGGCCGGCGCGTTGGCGACGATGTCGACCGCCTTGTTGCCGTCGGTGATCATATCCTGCCGCTTCTTCATCTCCATCGGCGTGACCGAAGTCATCGGTTCGACGCCGGAGACGTCCACCTCGTTCAACTGCTCGACGAAGCCAAGGATGGCGTTCAGCTCGCCTGTCATGCGCTCGGCATCCTGCTCGCTCACCGCAATGCGGGCAAGGTGCGCGACGCGCTTCACGGTCTGAAGATCAACGGACATGTCTATTTGCCTCGGGAAAACCAGTGCGGGCTATAGCGGCGCCGCGCTTGCGGCGCAACATAGATCATGCCGCCGACCGGGATGCGGTGCTTCGGGCGGCGCTCTAGGTAGTGTACCCTACTACATAGGGCGAACGCCTAGACCGTGATCGCCTTGCCGATCTCGGGCAGCGCCACCTTGACGCCGGATCCCTCCATGCCGGCGACGAATTTGTCGGCGGTCTGGTCGATCATCGGGAAGGTGCCGAAATGGCAGGGAACGACCGTATCGAAGCGGAAAAAGCGGCGGCAGGCTAGGGCAGCCACCGCGCCGCCCATGGTGAAGCGATCGCCGATCGGCACGATGCCGATCTTCGGTTCATGCAATTCGTTGATCAGCCCCATATCGGAAAAAATGTCGGTGTCGCCCATGTGGTAGAGCGTCTTATCCTCCGGGAAATGCAGCACGAGCCCGCCCGGATTGCCGAGATAGGTGTTGGTGCCGTCTTGTCCGCCGAACGAAGAGGAGTGCAAAGCCTGGACGAAAGTGGTGGTGAAGGGACCGCAATCGACGGTACCGCCGATATTGCCGGGATTTATCTTCTTATCGCTGACGCCCTGGCCGACGAGATACATGCAGATCTCGAAATTGGCGACAAGCATGGCGCCGCTCTTCTTCAGCACCTCGGCGGCGCCGCTGATATGATCGCTGTGGCCATGGGTCAGAAGAACATGCGTCACCCCTTCGGCTGGATTTTCCCAGCCGCCCGTCCATGACGGATTGCCGACCAGATACGGGTCGATGAGGATCTTGGCGTCGTTGGTCTCGATGCGGAATGCCGAATGTCCATACCAGGTCAGTTTCATGAAGGGATTCCTCGATTTTCTCGTTGCCAGAGGATAGAACGCCGAAAGCAAATTGAAAGTCCCGCGGCCGATCAAAAAGCCGCGCGGCGACTAACCAGGACGAGCGGTTGGGCATCATAAGCATCGAGGAATTGCCGGCACTTCTCGCGGGCGGCCGCACGCTCGCCGGGCTTGATCTGGGCGACAAGACGATCGGCGTGGCGGTGTCGGACCGAAGCCTGTCCTTCGCCCATCCGCGCCCGGTCATCCTGCGCAAGAAGTTTTCGCTCGATGCCGCCCAGTTGCTGGCTCAGCTCGAGAAGGACAATGTCGGCGCGATCGTGCTCGGCCTTCCCGTCAACATGGACGGATCGGAAGGTCCGCGCGCCCAGAAGTCCCGCGCCTTCGCGCGCAACATGGCCGCCTTGTCCGACCTGCCCTTCGTGCTATGGGACGAGCGGCTGTCGACGGTCGCGGCGGAACGGACGCTGATCGAGATGGATTTCTCGCGCAAAAAGCGCGCCGGCAAGATCGATTCGGCGGCGGCGGCCTTTATTCTGCAGGGAGCGTTGGACCGACTCCAGTCGCTCGGCCGAGCTGATCAGGGCTGACAGGGCCTTCCCGGCGCCGCCTGATCCATTCGGCGATTTGGCCCCGGCGGCGGAATGCCACCAGCCCGAGCAGCAGGAAACTGTCGAACACACAGGCCCGCGCCACCATACCGGGGATGATTCCCGGATCGACGCCGAGCATCTGGCCGTAAAGCTGGAAGACCAGGTCGTGCAATTGGCGGCTGAGCATCACGTAGCCGAAATTGATGTCGTTGAGAGACAGGAAGAACCAGCCCCAGAACAGGACCAGCGGAGCCGCCCAGAATGCGAACAAGACGCGCATCAGCGGCGACCTCCGGGTCTGGTTTCCGGCCGGCTGGAGATGCGGGACAGGAGCGAGCTGTGCGCGACGCCCGCTGCCATGCGACGGGAAACCAGGGGGGCTTCGCCTTCATGCAAGGTCATCGCGGTGCTCGCCGAGCGTCGCTCGGCGAGCACCGCGACATAAGAGGCGAGCAGCGCCGTCATCTGGATGGCGACGACCATGAACAGCCCGTTGATGCCTTGCGCGGCGCCGCCGACGAGAATCACCGAAAGCAGGAAGGAGGCGCAGATGAAGGCTATCCGCACCACCGTATCGCCCGCATCCGGCCTTGTCGCGATGTTGAGCAGCGTCTCGACGAAGGCCCAGCAGAACAGCAGCGCGACGATCAGCAGAGCGACCGCGAGCGGCGCCACGACGAGAGCATGATCGAGATCCGGGAAACGGCTGCTTTGCAGCGAGACGCCAAGCACGCCGAGCGCCGACGCGATGCCGCGATTGCCATCCATGCAGATGTAGGCCAGCAGGGCGAAGACGACCGCCCAATGCAAGGCCAGAAATGATGTCAAAACGTGCCGCATGCGCTTCCTGCCTGGGAGCACGGGATCGTCATGGTTAACATTTCCCTACTCCGGTGGACAGAGTGGGCTCCGCGAAGCCTCCCCGCAACGGAAACCATTCGTTAAGGTTAACGGCAATCCACAGGCCGGCGATCGAACGCCTTTCAGGCTGCTCAGCTCAGCGGCGGGTAGAGCGTGTCGATGATCATGCGCGCGTCATGGCGCGAATCGAGCATGCCGTAGGTGGTGCGCCATTGGCCGCCGAGTCTTGTTTCGACGAAGGCGTCGGCGATCCGCCCTGCCCCCAGCCGGCGCAGCTCCGCCGCCGCCGCCGAAAGTGCCAGCTGTTCGGTCAGCAGGCGCGCCGAGCCTTGGTCGGTCGAAGCCACCTGCATGGCCGCGTTGAGCACGCCGATGGTACCCCGCCCGCCGGCGCCGAGGTCGCGGTCGATGCCGGCCAGCACCTCCTCGAACAGGCCTGGCGCGCGGCCAAGCACACGCAGCACGTCGAGCGCCATGACGTTGCCGGAGCCTTCCCAGATCGCGTTGACCGGAGCCTCACGGTAATAGCGAGCAAGCGGCGCTTCCTCGACATAGCCATTGCCGCCGAGGCACTCCATCGCCTCGTAAAGCAAGGCCGGTGCGATCTTGCATACCCAGTATTTGACCACCGGCGTCATGGCGCGTGCAAAGGCCGCCTCGCCGCGATCGCTCGCCGCCTCGTCGAAGGAACGCGCCAGCCGGAACGACAGCGCCGTCGCGGCGGCAACGTCGAGCGCCATGTCGGCAAGGACCCGCTGCATCAGCGGTTGATCGACCAGACTGATGCCGAACACCTGGCGATGGCGCACGTGGTGGACGGCTTCGGCCAGCCCGGCGCGCATGAGCGCTGACGAAGCGACGGCGCAGTCGAGCCTGGTCAGCGTGACCATGTCCATGATCGTCTTGATCCCGGCGCCCGGCTCGCCGACCATCTCGCCGATGGCATTGGCGAACTCGACCTCCGACGAGGCGTTGGAGCGGTTGCCGAGCTTGTCCTTCAGGCGCTGGAAACGGAAGCCATTGCCCGAGCCGTCGCCCAGAATGCGCGGAACCAGGAAGCATGAAAGCCCTTCCGGCACCTGGCCGAGCACGAGAAAGGCGTCGGACATCGGCGCCGACATGAACCATTTATGCCCGGTCAGCCGATAGAAGCCGTTTCCCGCGCGCTCGGCCTTTGTGACATTGGCGCGCACGTCGGTGCCGCCCTGTTTCTCGGTCATACCCATGCCGAGGGTAAGCCCGGTCTTTTGCACCGGCGGCTTCTGGCTCTGGTCGTATTTGCGCGTTGTCACGCGCGGCGCCCATTCGCGGAACAGCTTTGGGCTCGCCATCAGCGCCGCCAGCGAAGCGCTGGTCATGGTGATGGGGCAAAGATGTCCGGTCTCGAGCTCCGCGGTCAGGTAGAAGCGCGCCGCCCTCACCTGATGCCGGCGGCCGATCTCGGCATCGCCGTTTTCCCAAACCGAGGAATGCAGGCCGCCGGCAACCGAGCGTCGCATGAGCGCGTGATAAGCGGGATGAAACTCGACCAGATCGACGCGTCGGCCCTGGCGGTCATGCGTCCTGAGCTTCGGTGTGTCGGTGTTGGCGAGCCGGGCAAGTTCCTGTGCTTCCTGCGTCATGACGAACCTGCCGAGCCCGTCCAGATCCTTGCGGACGGAATCGGAAAAACGCTCGGCAAGCTGGATGAGCAACGGATCGCCCCGCCATGCGTTGCCGCCCGTCAGTGGCGGCGGCTGGTTGATCACCTCGTCGGTCACGCCC
>NZ_RZST01000114.1:0-15933 GCF_003997575.1 Mesorhizobium sp. M1A.F.Ca.IN.022.07.1.1 | reverse complement strand
TCGCGATTGTCGGAGGCGATGCGGGTCTGGTCCTGTCGCAGCTCGAGCCGGTCGAGATAGGGCTTGTAGCCATAGAAGAAGGAAGCCTCCGTCACGGCGCGGATCGCCTCCGGCGTGACCTGATCGGCATTGCCGGGGCCGAGGCCGATCACGGTGAGGCGGCCGCTCAAGGCTTGGCTCCGGGAACTCCGGGACGCGCCGACCAGCCGGCGACCAGCACGATGGCGAAATAGGGGGCCTTGTCGTCCGGCTTTTCCGCGAGCCGCATCGACACGCTGCCCGGCATGGTGCCGCGCTCGACATAGACGGCCTTCGTCAGCTTGCCGGTCGCTTCCAGCGCGCGGCGGATCTTCGGCAGGTTGCGGCCGACCTTCATGATGACGGCGGCATCGGTATCGGCCAGCCGTCGCGTCAGCTCGAACTCGCTCATCGTGCCGGGAAGCACGGTCAGCACATCGTCGCCCTGGACGATCGGCAGGCCGGTCGCCGACCAACAGCCGGACATGGCGGTGATACCGGGAATGACTTCGGTCGGGAATCGGTGCGAGAGGCGCACGTGCAGATGCATATAGGAGCCGTAGAAAAGCGGATCGCCCTCCGACAGCACGGCCACCATCTTGCCGGCGCCGAGATGCCCGGCGACCTGTTCGGCGGACCGCTCGTAGAAATCGGTGATCTGCGAGCGATAGTCGTCGTGATCCTTGTCGATCTCGGTCGTCACCGGATAGAGCAAGGGCAGCTCGACCATATCCGGGCGAAAGCGCGCCTCGACGATGGCGCGCGCGTTGCTGTTGTTGCCGCGCTTGGCGAAATAGGCGACGACATTCGCTTCAGCCAATGCCCGCGCGGCTTTCAGCGTCAACAGCTCCGGATCGCCGGGACCGGTGCCGACGCCGACGAGCCGGCCTTTGGGGAAAGCGTTCACAGGCCTGGCCTCGCCAATGCGTTGAGTGCTGCGGCCGTCATGGCGCTGCCGCCCAGCCTGCCGCGCACGATGGCGTAAGGTACGCCGTAGGAGTTTTCCGCCAGTGCATCCTTGGATTCGGCAGCACCGACGAAACCAACCGGCATGCCGATGATGGCGGCCGGCTTTGGCGCGCCGTCGCGCAGTTTTTCGAGCAGATAGAACAGCGCGGTCGGTGCGTTGCCGATGGCGACCACCGAACCTGCCATGCGCTCGCTCCAAAGGTCGATAGCGGCGGCCGAGCGCGTGTTGCCGATTTCCTTGGCGATATCGACGGTGCGCGGGTCGCGCAGCGTGCAGATCACCTCGTTTCCGGCCGGCAGGCGGGCACGGGTGATGCCGTGGGCGACCATCTCGGCATCGCAGAAGATCGGCGCCCCGGCGGCAAGGGCGGCACGGGCCGCTTCAACGAAACCGCTGGAGAACACGAACTGGCTGGCTGCCTCGACCTGGCCGCAGGCGTGGATCATGCGGATCGCGACATCGGCCTCTGTCTCGGAAAAGCGCGACAAGTCCGCCTCGGCGCGGATGATGGCGAAAGAGCGCTCGTAGATCGCCATCCCGTCATGGATATAGTCGTAGGCGGCCATTCTTCAGTTCCGTCGATAGAGTTCGGCGATCTCAGTCGCGCCGAGCCTTGTGAGGCAAGCGGCGGCAGTCTCGCCGGGATGCCGTGCGTTTCGGATCGCCGCCGCAATGCCGGCGACCCCGCGCGCGGCGTCATAGCCCGGCCTGTATCCGGCAGGAAGGGCCTTTGCCGTCCCGTCCACGACAAGTCCGGCTCCGTTTTCGTCGCCGACCAGGGTGAGGCCCGCTGGGCCGGGATGGGCGCAGCCCTTGGCGCAGCCGGAAATGTGGAGGGTGAGGGAGGCATCGAGGAGGTCGGGGCTTTCCGTTGCCATTTTTTCGGCGATGGCGCGGGTGGCGATGCGGCCGGAAGCGCAGGCGGGCGCTCCGGGGCAGGCGGCAATGCGGGTGCGCGGATCGGCGGCCTTGGTGACGAAGCCGAGGGCGGCGGCGGAGGCTTGGAGGGGAGGGCAGGCGGATGCGGTGAGGCCGAGGAAAAGCAGGGCGCGGCCTGGGGCCAGGCGGATTTCGGTCGAGCCCAGATCTGAAGCCTGGGCGGCGAGGTCGATGAGGTTCTGGGCCGGCATGCTTCCGAAGGGCAGGCCAATGCCGAGGGCTTGACCTTCGCGTAGGTCAAAGAGGCCGATCGGTGAGCGATGGCGCTCTACGGCGCCCCCCTCTGTCCTGCCGGACATGTCCGGCAGGACAGAGGGGGGCGCGAAGGAATGCCAGCCTGCGAGAGAAGCCAACTGCCGCTCCGACAATTCCCGCGTGTGCGCCTCGCGGCCTTTTTCGGCCACCATCCTTAGTGCAGCCACCGCGATGTTGCGTGCCGTATCCTCGTCAACAGTGGCGAGTGACTTCGCGCTTTGGCTGTCACCGGCAACCGACACGCTCCACTGGACGCCGGCCACAGTCCGCACCGCCTTCAGCCGCACGTCAGCCGTCAGCGCATCCACAGCCAACTCCCCGCCGCCGTCGACAACTACCGACACCTTCGGCCCCAGCCGTGGCGTCAGCCCCGCCTCTTCAATAGCCAGCCTGATCCGATCGGCCACGGGGCGCGAATCTGCAATCTCCTGCGGGTCGATACCCGCGAGCGGCCCGGTCTCCACCGGCACGCCCGTCCGCATGGCAATGCCCAGCGCATCCACTTCCGCCGCCAGCAGCCCAGCGCTGTCTGCGGTCAGGCCCCGGATCTGCAGGCTACCGCGAGCGGTCACTTCCATGATGCCGTTGCCGTGGCGCAAGGCGGATTCGCAGAGACCGATCAGCGACTTGGGCGCAAGCCCTCCAGCAACCGGATTGAGCCGCACCAGCAGGCCGTCGCCGGTCTGCATCGGTGCGGACAAAGCAGGGCAGGCGCCGCGGCGCGAGAAGGCGTTCATGCCGCCACCCCGCTTGCCTGCGCCTCGGCGATCAAGGCCGTGAGATCGTCGTCGATGGAATTCCTGAGCGGATACCAGAGACCGCGCCGTCGCGCAGCCAGGAATCGCTCAGCGATGACCTTCGCGGCGGCGGGATTTTCGCGCAGCAAGAAGGCTCGGACTTCCGCATCACCGATATAGGCGTCGTGCACCGCCTCGATCAGCGCGCCCGATATGGCATGCGTGGTCTCGGCGAAGCCGACCAGGCGGTCGACCGTCTCGGCGAATTCCGAGGCGCCGCGGGGGCCGTGGCGCATCTGCCCGGCAATGAAGCGCGGATTGACGGCGCGGGCCCGCACCACGCGCGACACCGCTTCGCCGACCGATCGCGGCCTCGGCTTCTTAGGGTCAGTCGTGTCGAGCACGATGACATCGGCATTCCTGCCAAGCGCGGCAAGTGCGGCCGAAAACCCGCCAATGAAGGCGACATCGGCCGAACCTTCGAGGATGTCGCGGCCCGGGTCGTCGCCGGTGTGGACAAGCAGGTCCGCGTCGGCGATGCGGCCCTCGAAGACGCCGGGCGCGGAGATGGCCTCACCGTCGGCGCCGCCATAGGCATGCGAGGTTGCTTCGAGATAGGCGCGGCCGATCTCTTCGCGCGCGCTCCATTCGCCGCGCGACAGCAATTCCTCGACTCCGGCGCCGTAAGTGCCGGGCGAGGTGCCGAAAATGCGCGGACCAATTTTGCCTTGGGCACGGGCCGCGGCGGCAAGCGGATTTTCCGAATCGTCCTCGTCGCGACCGGCGACGGCGCTGGCGGCGGCGCCGATCAGCGCGATCTGGGTCGGGAACATATCGCGAAACAGGCCGGAGATGCGCCAGGTGACGTCGACGCGCGGGCGGCCGAGGGCGGCCGGCGGCATCACCTCGATGCCGGTGACGCGGCCCGTTGCGGCATCCCATTGCGGCCGGCAGCCCATCAGCGCCAGGCCTTGCGCGATCTCCTCGCCGCCGGTGCGCAACGAGGCGGAGCCCCAGAGGTCGATGACCAACGAGCGCGGCCAGTCGCCATGGCTCTGCATGTAGCTGCGCACGACTTCTTCCGCCGCCGCCTGCCCGAGATCATAGGCCGTCGACGTCGGCATGGTGCGCGGATCGGAGGTGAAAAGGTTGCGGCCGGTGGGCAGGACATCGGAAGGACCGCGCGCCGGCGCGCCTGCCGGTCCGGCCTTGATGTGACGCCCGTCGAGCGCAGCGAGCAGGGCGTCTTTTTCGGTCTCGGCGCTTTGGCGGCGCAGTGGATCGGCCTCTTCTTCCGGCGCGCGGCCATAGACATGCAGCCCGTCCTTGACGGCAAAATCCTTGAGGTCGCACAGCCACGCGTCGATGCGGCGCAGCGCCTCGTCCGGCACATCGGTTCCGGCAACTCCGGCTTCGGCAGCCAGCCCGGATTTCTCCGCTGTCTCGACGATGAGCCTGGCCAGACGGTCGCGGCGGCGGCGGTCGAGCCCGTCGGCTTGTGCGTATTCGTCGACCAGCCGCTCAAGCCTCTGTTGCGCCTCGTCGAGCCCGGCGCCGGTCAGCGGCGGCGGCAGGTGACCGAGCGTGACGGCCGAGATGCGGCGCTTGGCCTGCGCCGCCTCGCCGGGATTGGAGACGATGAAAGGATAGATGACGGGCAGAGAGCCGGTGACGATCTCAGGGAAGCAGTTGTCGGAGAGCGCGACCGTCTTGCCGGGAAGCCATTCGAGCGTGCCATGCGCGCCGACATGGACGATGGCGTGGACGCCGAGCGACTTTTGCAACCACAGGCCGAAGGCGATCAACTCGTGGCGCGGGGGAAGGGTCGGGTCATGGTAGTCGGCGCGGCGGTCTGCGGAGCGGCCACGGTCGGGGGCCAGCGCCACGGTGACGTTGCCGAAGGCGGCGGCGCGGAAGGGGAAGCTTGCGGAAGGAGGCGCTTGAACACCCCCCTCTGTCCTGCCGGACATCTCCCCCTCAAGGGGGGAGATTGGCAGTTTCGCTGACGGCGTTTCTCCTCCAGCGTTGATGATTGGCGAAAGCATCGATGCAGGCGCAATCTCCCCCCTAGAGGGGGAGATGTCCGGCAGGACAGAGGGGGGCGCATTGACGTGAGCTTTGTCGTTGGCTCTTCCCCATGCTGCCTCAACCGTGTCGCGTGCACCTTCGGGAAGCGCTGCCGAAAAGGCGAGATATTCCTGTAAGGTGAGACCAAGTCCACCCACCTCCAACACATCCAGCAGCCCGCGTGGCGATTGTGGAATCCCATCAACCGCATAGCCCTGTTCCTTGAGGTCGTGCAGCATGGCGAGCACACTCGACGGAACGTCGAGGCCGACGGCATAGCCTGTACGTCCGGGCGCGCTTGGATAATCCGGAATCAGGATCGCCAGCTTGCGTTCCGCCCGCTGCGTCCGTTGAAGGCGGAGGAAGGCGGCGATGCGGGCGGCGACCTGGGCGACGCGATCCGCCTCGGGACGGTTGGCCAAGGCGCGGAAGGCCAGCGCCGGATCGGTGTCAATCTCGCCCTTGAAGGAAATCGCGCCGGCGAGGATACGGCCATCGAGCTCGGGCAGCACGACATGCATGGCAAGGTCGGCGGGCGCCAGGCCGCGCTGGTTTTTCTCCCAGACTTCGCGCCGGGTCGTGGCGACGATGACCTGGAACACGGGCACGCCGGCACGGTCGAAGAGCGTTTCGGCACCCGGCTCGGCACCGGAGGCGAAGGCGGTTGCAGTGACGATCGCGGACGGGTTCAGCGAGGCGATGGCGGTTTCGACGAAAGCCAGCGATACCGGGTCCTTGAGGCTCGAAACAAAGATCGGCATTGGCGTCATGCCCTGCGAGCGAAGGGCATCTGCGAGTGCATCGATTGGCGCGACGTCCGCGGCAAGCAGCATCGAGCGGTAGAAGAGGATGGGGATGACGGGGGCACCGACGCTGTCGATGTTGAGCTCCGCCACACCCCCCTCTCTCCTGCCGGACAGAGGGAGGTGTGACGGATCGCCGACGTTCAAGAAGACTGATTTCGCGACAACTCCGATTCCTGGTTGATAGTACCCTGCCTTCGGCACGCTCACCGGCTCGGCCACGGCCGTATCCGACCCGGCGAGCCTTGCCAGTCTTTGCACCAGCGCGCTCATGTTCGCCGGGCCGCCTTCGCGGAAATAGCCGAGCAGGGCGTCGAGTTCGGCGCGCGGCAGGGTCGAGGCTTCGATCAGCCGCTGGTCCTCGTCATGGCTTTCGCCCGGCAGCAGCGCCAGCTTGATGCCGCGCTCGCGTGCGACCGCGGCGAGCTGGTCGGAGCCATAGCGCCACCAGTCGTAGCCGCCCAGGATGCGGACGAGGACCACCTTGGCGTGACGGGCAACGCTGTCGATCCAGAGGTCCACCGACATCGGATGGCGGAGATCGCGAAGTGCTGCCAGCCGCATCGACGGCAGCCGCGCGGCGTCGGCCTTCCACGCAGCGGCGAGGCCGGCGAGATCGCTGTCGGTGAAGGACAGGGCCACGACATCCGCAGGCGTCTGCCTGAGGTCGATCGGCTCGGCGAGATCGTCGAGCGAGGCGGATGTCGTGGTGAGGATGTGCATCGCGGTTCGGTCTTGCCTCAGCCGGCGAGGATACGCTCGATCGCCGGGCGGTTCAGCCCCTTGAGGCCGATGACGACGAGCCGCGATCGGCGGTCGTCGTCCGGCGTCCAGGCGCGGTCGTAATAGTGATTGACGCGCGGGCCGACGGCTTGGAGCAGCAGCCGCATCGGCTTGCCGCCCACCTCGACAAAGCCTTTGACGCGCAGAACGTTTTCCTGCTCGGCGGCGAGAGCGACGCGCTTTGCCAGCTCATCCGGACTGGCGATGGACGGGATATCGAGGACGAAGGAGTCGAAATCGTCATGCTCATGGTCGAGCTCGTCATCGTGATGGGTCTTGCGGTTCTCGATGTCGTCCTCGACGGCGAGGCCAAGACCGAGCAGCACCGACGGGTCGACCTTGCCCTGTGCGGTCGGCACGACCTTGACCGCGCGCGCCACGTGCTCGCCGATAACGGCATTGGCGCGGACTGAGCCCGCCGCGTCCATCAGATCGCTCTTCGACAGGATGATGAGGTCGGCGCAGGCGATCTGGTCCTCGAACACCTCTTCGACCGGATCATCGTGGTCGAGGGAATCGTCGGCGGCGCGCTGCGCCTGCAGGGCGTCCATGTCGGAGGCGACGCGGCCGTCGGCCAGCGCCGGACCGTCGACCACCGCGATGACGCCATCGACCGTGACGCGGCTCTTCACCGTCGGCCACTGGAAGGCCTGGACGAGCGGCTTCGGCAAAGCGAGGCCGGAGGTTTCGATCAGGATGTGGTCGACCTTCGGCGTGCGCGACAGGATCTGGTCGAGCGCCGGCACGAAATCGTCGGCGACGGTGCAGCAGATGCAGCCATTGGCGAGCTCGACGATATTTTCCTCTGGGCAGGTGTCGATGCCGCAGCCTTTCAGGATCTCGCCGTCGATGCCGACATCACCGAATTCGTTAACGATGATCGCCAGCCGCTTGCCCTTGGCGTTTTCGAGCAGGTTGCGGATCAGCGTGGTCTTGCCGGCGCCGAGAAAGCCGGTGACGACAGTGCAGGGAACACGGGAGAGGGATGCGGTCATGTCAGTCCTTCAGCAGGTCGAGGGGAGGGAGGCGGGCAACCAGGCCGCGCTTGAGGGAATCGGGCCGGCCTCGCCAGGGGATGAGGCCGTCGGTCGAGGTGGCAAAGAGCTTTGCGCCGGTGACGAGGTCGGCGCCGCTGGTCGTTTCCAGGTCACCGAAGACATAGCTCCAGCAGCCGTCGCGCAGCAGCGCCGCGCTCAGGCGGCGTTTGCAATTGCCGAGACACTCGACGGTGCGGATGCGGATTTTCTCGTCCGGCGCGGCGCGGCGCGCGTCTTCGGCAAGGAGGGCGCCGGCACGCGGATGCGCGTCCGAACCGGTCTCATCGCGGCAGGAGGAGCAGACGATGACGGTCACTTCCGATAGCGCGTCGCGAGGTTCGGACGAAATGTCCGCGGTATTAGCCGGAAAACTGACGTTGCGATCCAAAACAGGCTCCTTGCCCGGAAAACCCGCCGAGCGATCGGATTCTCATGTCTCAGACGGCAGGTCTCCTGGCTCGCGGGTCGTCGCCTTGCGCCGCCTTCCCGGGAACATCCCAGTGGTTTTCGGCTGAGGCTCGTCGCTCACAGTTGCGGGGACAGCCGCGGATTTGGGTTTTCCCGCACCGCATTCCCTCTTGGCTCCTCCCCTTGCCGGGAGGAGACCGTCTGCGGCGGATTTAGGCTTAGAGGTGCTCGCATGTCAACGCGCGGCTACGACACCGAAATGTCGGTCAACGCCGGCCCAAGGTCGCCGCCCGGCGTCACCTCGATGGTTTCCAAGCCGAGCCATGCCTGCATCTGTTTCAACTCATCGAAGAGCTGTGCGGCTGTTTCGGCGGGAGCGCCGGCTTCGGCAAAAGCCGCATGGACGCGCAGTACGCCGGCCGGGCGGTCGGCTCTCAGATCGACCCGGGCAACGATCCGGTCGCCGAGCAGGAAAGGCAGCACGTAGTAGCCGTACTGGCGCTTCTCGGCCGGCGTGTAGATCTCGATGCGGTAGCGGAAGCCGAAGAGTTTTTCCGTCCGGGTGCGTTCGAATACCACCGGATCGAAGGGCGCGAGCAGGGCGCGGGCCTCGATGCGGCGCGGAAAGCGGGCGTCCTTGTGGAGATAGGCGGGCTTGTCCCAGCCTTCGACCTTCACCGGCAGCAGTTCGCCCATCTCGACCAGTTCCTCGATCCTGGCTCTCGTATCGCCAGGCGCCAGGCGGAAATAGTCACGCAGATCGCCATAGGTTGCGATGCCATGGGCGCGGGCGGAAATGCGCAGCAATTCGCGATGCGCGTCCTCGACCGAGGGCACCGGCAGGTCGAGGATGGCCTGCGGCAGAACCCGCTCGGGCAGGTCGTAATAGCGCTCGAATCCTCGCCGGTAGGCGGTGGTGATGCGCCCGGCCCAGAACAGCCATTCGAAAGCGTGCTTGGCCTCGCTCCAGCCCCACCATCCGCCATTGCCCTTGTGGCCTTCGATGTCGGAGGCGGCGATCGGCCCGCGTTCCGCGACTTGCCCGTAGATCTCCTCGATCATCGCCTTGCGCTCGCGGCCCCATTTGGCGAGGCCGAGATACATTTCCTCGCCTTTCTCGGCCCGCTGCATGCGCCAGCGCATCAACGGATAGGTCTCGACGGGCAGGAAGGAAGCCTCATGGGCCCAGTATTCGAAGACGGTTCGCTTGCGCGTGACGGCCGCGTTGTCGAGCAGCGCAAGCGGGTAGGGGCCGAGGCGCGAATAGAGCGGCATATAGTGGGCGCGCACCACGGCGCTGACGGAATCGATCTGCAGCAGGCCAGTTCTGGAAAGCACGCGGGCGAGATGGCGACGATCGGGCGTGCCGGCCGGCCGCGCATCGGTAAAACCCTGCGCGCCGAGCGCAATGCGCCTTGCTGCGGCGAGCGAGATCTTTTCTTTCATCCAGCTACCTTGCCCTGATCCTTTGCCGGGGTTTCCAGTCGGTGATTCCGGCCATGCTAGCAGGCAAATGGCGGGAGATATGTCAGGATAGAAAAGTGGAGTAAAACATGAAGGAAATCAAACAGGAGCGGATCGGACCAGTTTCTTCCGATATGGCGTCCAGGGCCGGATTTTGAAGAAGGTTTGACTTGCGTCGCCGAAACCGCTGCGCTAACCCTCGCCGCGTCGCAGCATAGGCCACCTAAAACGGTTCAGCGGGTTAAACTGTCACGCTTCCGCCTTAGAGTCCGTTGCTGTAATCAAAGTGAACTGGCCGCCGAAGGAAAGTCGCCGCATGAGCGCACTCCTAAGTTCGTATCTGCCCATCGTGCTCTTCATCGCAGTGGCGATGGTCGTCGGCCTGGCGCTGATCGTTGCGCCGTTCCTGGTTGCCTACCGCAATCCCGATCCGGAAAAGCTTTCCGCCTATGAATGCGGGTTCAACTCATTCGACGACGCCCGCATGAAGTTCGACATCCGCTTCTACCTGGTGTCGATCCTGTTCATCATCTTCGATCTCGAGGTCGCCTTCCTGTTCCCGTGGGCGGTGTCCTTCTCCAAGCTCGGCATGCTCGGCTTCTGGTCGATGATGGTGTTCCTGGCGGTGCTGACCATCGGCTTTGCCTATGAATGGAAAAAAGGAGCGCTGGAATGGGATTGAACGACAGTTCAGGCACCCTCGTCGCGCCGAAGCCCAAGGGCATCATCGATCCCAACACCGGCAGGCCGGTGGGGGAGGACGATCCCTTCTTCCTCGAGATCAATAATGAGCTGGCCGACAAGGGCTTCCTTGTCACCTCGACCGAGGCGCTGATCACTTGGGCGCGCAGCGGCTCGCTGATGTTCATGACCTTCGGTCTCGCCTGCTGCGCGGTCGAGATGATCCACACCTCGATGCCGCGCTATGACTCGGAGAGGTTCGGCGTCGCGCCGCGCGCGTCTCCGCGCCAGTCCGATATCATGATCGTCGCGGGTACACTGACCAACAAGATGGCGCCGGCGCTGCGCAAGGTCTACGACCAGATGCCGGAGCCGCGCTACGTCATCTCGATGGGTTCGTGCGCCAATGGCGGCGGCTATTATCACTATTCCTATTCGGTGGTGCGCGGCTGCGACCGCATCGTGCCGGTCGACATCTATGTCCCCGGCTGCCCGCCGAGCGCCGAAGCGCTGCTCTACGGCATTCTCCTGTTGCAGAAGAAGATCCGCCGCACCGGCACGATCGAACGGTGAACCAATGGCCTTGGCGTTGCACGAACTCTCCACCTATCTCGGCGAGAAGCTCTCCGGCCGCATCGGCGAAACGGTGCTTGCTTATGGCGAACTGACGGTTTGCCTCGAGCCGGGCAACTTGACCGAGGTCGCGACCTTCCTGCGCGACGACCCGCGCTGCCAGTTCGTCTCGATCATCGACATTTGCGGCGCCGACTATCCGTCGCGTGCCAAGCGCTTCGACGTCGTCTACCACCTGTTGTCGCCGAAGCAGAACGTCCGCATCCGCCTCAAGGTCCAGGCCGACGAGGAGACGCTGGTGCCGTCGCTGACCGGCGTCTATCCCGGCGCCGACTGGTTCGAGCGCGAGACCTATGATCTCTACGGCGTGCTCTTCTCCGGCCATCCGGACCTGCGCCGCATCCTCACCGACTACGGCTTTGAAGGGCATCCGCTGCGCAAGGATTTCCCGCTGACCGGCTTCGTCGAGGTTCGATACGACGACGAGGCCAAGCGAGTCATCTATGAGCCGGTGGAATTGAAGCAGGAATTTAGAAACTTTGACTTTTTGAGCCCATGGGAGGGAACGGATTACGTCCTTCCGGGCGATGAAAAGGCGAAGCCAAATTGAGGCGCCACAATGGCTGAAACCTCCGTCCGCAATTTTAACATTAACTTTGGGCCTCAACACCCTGCTGCGCACGGCGTTTTGCGTCTCGTGCTGGAGCTGGACGGCGAGGTGGTCGACCGCGTCGATCCGCATATCGGCCTGCTGCATCGCGGTACCGAGAAGCTGATCGAGGCCAAGACCTATCTGCAGGCGGTGCCCTATCTCGATCGGCTCGACTATTGCGCGCCGATGAACCAGGAGCATGCCTTCGCGCTCGCGGCCGAGCGCCTGCTCGGCATCGACGTGCCGAAGCGCGGCCAGCTGATCCGCGTGCTCTATTCCGAAATGGGCCGCATCATGTCGCACATCCTCAATGTGACGACGCAGGCGATGGACGTCGGCGCGCTGACGCCGCCTCTGTGGGGCTTCGTCGAGCGCGAGAAGCTGATGGTGTTTTATGAGCGCGCCTCCGGCTCGCGCATGCATGCGGCCTACTTCCGGCCAGGCGGCGTGCATCAGGACCTGCCGCAGAGGCTGATCGAGGATATCGGCAAGTGGATCGATCCGTTCCTGAAGTCGGTCGACGACCTTGATGCCTTGCTCACCGGCAACCGCATCTTCAAGCAGCGCAATGTCGACATCGGCACGGTGTCGCTCGCCGACGCCTGGGCCTGGGGTTTTTCGGGCGTGATGGTGCGCGGCTCGGGCGCGGCCTGGGACCTGCGCAAGGCGCAGCCCTATGAATGCTATTCCGAGATGGATTTCGACATCCCGATCGGCAAGAACGGCGACTGCTACGACCGCTATCTCGTGCGCATGGAAGAGATGCGCCAATCGGCCAAGATCATGCGCCAGTGCGTCGAACTTCTGCTCGGCAAGGAGAGCGCCGGACCGGTGTCGAACCTCGACGGCAAGGTGGTGCCGCCGAAGCGCTCGGCGATGAAGCGCTCGATGGAAGCGCTCATCCATCATTTCAAGCTCTATACCGAGGGCTATCGCGTGCCGGCCGGCGAGGTCTATGCGGCTGTCGAGGCGCCGAAGGGCGAGTTCGGCGTCTATCTCGTCTCCGACGGCACCAATAAGCCCTATCGCTGCAAGCTGCGCGCGCCGGGTTTTGCGCATCTGCAGGCCATGGATTTCCTGTGCCGCGGCCACATGCTGGCCGACGTCACCGCCGTGCTTGGCTCCCTCGACATCGTGTTTGGTGAGGTCGATCGCTAAATGTCAGTCCGCCGTCTCGCAGATGCCAGCGTCCAGCCAGCCTCCTTCGCCTTCAACGAGGCGAACGCCGCGGCGGCACAGCAGTGGATCGCCAAATACCCAAAGGGACGCGAGCAGTCGGCCATCATCCCGTTGCTCATGATCGCTCAGGAACAGGAAGGCTGGGTGACGAAGGCGGCGATCGAGACGATCTCGGATATGCTCGGCATGCCGCGCATCCGCGGCCTCGAGGTCGCGACCTTCTACACGCAATACCAGCTCAATCCGGTCGGCACCCGCGCCCATATCCAGGTCTGCGGCACCACGCCCTGCATGCTGCGCGGCTCGGAAGCGCTGATGGATGTGTGCCGGTCTAAGATCCATCACGACCAGTTCCATACCAACGACAAGGGCACGCTGTCGTGGGAGGAGGTCGAATGCCTCGGCGCCTGCGTCAACGCGCCGATGGTCATGATCTTCAAGGACACGTTCGAAGACCTGACGCCGGAGCGCCTTGCCGAGATCATCGATCTCTATGAAGCCGGCAAAGGCGCCGAGGTGAAGCCCGGTCCGCAGAACGGCCGCACCGGTTCGGAGCCGGCCACGGGCCTGACGACGCTGAAGAGCGAGAAGGCAATCCTGAAATCCACCCGCGACAAGGAAGCCAAGGCCGCCGCGAAGGCAGCCAGGCAAGCCGCTGCCGCAGCGCCGGCTGCTGCATCCGCCGCCGTCGTCTCGCAGGCGCCTGCCGCGCCGCCCCCGGCCCCTGTCGGGCCATCGAAATCCGGCAAGCCGAAAACCGACGCGCCCGAAACCAGTCCGGCACTAAGGACACCGTCGCCGGTCAAGGTTTCGCCCGCCACCGAGAAGGCGGCCAGCGTCAGGGCGCCGCGCCACTCCGCAGCCAATGCCAACCAGGCTTCTCCGGAAGTCGAGGCGGTTTCGAAGCCGCGCAGCGGGCCGAAGGCCAAGGCCGAGCCGGCGTCCGCCTTCAAGTCGCCGGAAGCGAAGCAACCTGCGACCAAGACGGCCAAGCCTTCGCTCGAGGACAAGAACCGCCCGGCCGGGATCGCGCGTCCGGCAACGGTCGACGATCTGAAGCTGATCTCCGGTGTCGGTCCGAAGATCGAAGGCGTCCTGCATTCGCTTGGCATTTATACTTTCGCGCAGGTCTCTGCATGGAGGAAGGCCGAGCGCGAATGGGTCGACGGCTATCTCAATTTCCGCGGCCGTATCGAGCGCGATGACTGGGTGAAGCAGGCCAAGGCGCTCGCCAAGGGCGGCGTCGCCGAGTACATCCGCGTCTTCGGCAAGAAGCCGGTCTGAGGGACGAACAATGCTTCAGGACAAAGACCGCATCTTCACCAACATCTACGGCCTGTTCGACAAGTCGCTGGCCGGAGCGCAGGCGCGCGGCATGTGGGACGATACACCCGGCCTGATCGCCAAGGGACGCGACTGGATCATCAACGAAATGAAGGCGAGCGGCCTGCGCGGCCGTGGCGGCGCCGGTTTCCCGACCGGCCTGAAATGGTCGTTCATGCCCAAGCAGAGCGATGGCCGGCCGAGCTATCTGGTCATCAATGCCGACGAATCCGAGCCCGGCACCTGCAAGGACCGTGACATTCTGCGCAACGATCCGCATACGCTGGTCGAGGGCGCGCTGGTCGCCGGTTTCGCCATGGGCGCGGTCGCTGCTTACATCTATGTGCGCGGCGAGTTCATCCGCGAGCGCGAGGCGCTGCAGCGCGCCATCGACGAGGCTTATGCGGCCAAGCTCATCGGCAAGAACAACACCTCCGGCTACGACTTCGACGTCTATATGCACCACGGCGCCGGCGCCTATATTTGCGGCGAGGAGACGGCGCTGCTCGAAAGCCTCGAGGGCAAGAAGGGCCAGCCGCGGCTGAAGCCGCCATTCCCGGCCAATGTCGGCCTTTATGGCTGCCCGACCACGGTCAACAACGTCGAATCCATCGCCGTGGCGCCGACGATCCTGCGCCGGGGTGCTGCCTGGTTCTCGTCCTTCGGCCGGCCGAACAATGCCGGCACCAAGCTCTTCTGCGTGTCCGGGCACGTCAACAATCCGTGCACCTTCGAAGAGGCGATGTCGATCCCGTTCCGCGAACTGATCGAGACGCATTGCGGCGGCATTCGCGGCGGCTGGGACAATCTGCTCGCGGTCATCCCGGGCGGCGCTTCGGTGCCGCTGGTGCCGGCCGAGCAGATCATCGACGCGCCGATGGATTTCGATGCGCTGCGCGACCTCAAATCCGGCCTCGGCACTGCGGCTGTCATCGTCATGGACAAGTCGACCGATATCGTGAAGGCGATCGCCAGGCTTTCCTACTTCTACAAGCATGAGAGCTGCGGCCAGTGCACGCCGTGCCGCGAAGGCACCGGCTGGATGTGGCGGGTGATGGAACGGCTGGTGCGCGGCGAAGCGCAGAAGCGCGAGATCGACATGCTGCTCGATGTCACCAAGCAGGTGGAAGGTCACACGATCTGCGCGCTGGGCGATGCCGCGGCCTGGCCGATCCAGGGCCTGATGCGGCATTTCCGTGGCGAGGTGGAGCGCCGCATCGACGAGTTTTCGCGCAACGCGCACCGGGTCGAGCCGGTGATGGCGGCGGCGGAATAGATTTGCAAGACGGGCATTGCCCGGGACGGAAAGCAGGGGCGGGGCGTACGAAGAAACGACCAGGAGATGTCTATGGCGCCGTATTCGATAGCCTACCCGCTGATGCCTTATTTGGACGAACTCGAGAAGATGAACCCGGACCTGACCAAGATGATGCCGAGGGAGATGGCCAGCGCCGTCAACCTGATGGCGCATCCTGTCGCGGGCGTGGCTGCACTATCGGCGGTAGGCATCGGTTTCGCCAACCATGCCCTGGGTGTCTGGATGGGCGCGTTCTCCGGCGCCGTCGAAGCCTCGCAGCGCATGCTCCAGCCGTTCCTCGACGATCTCGAGGCGCGGACCGAAGCCGCCAACAATTCGTCCAAGGCGCGCAAGGCGACCGAGACGCTGATCGCCGAGGCGCAGACCTTCGCCAGGGATGTGACCGACATCGTGGCGAACGCCAGCGCTGAGAAGGCGCTCGACGCGAGAGGCGACACGGTAGCCGGAACGGCCGCGACCGGTCTGATGCCGGAAGATTTCAGGCAGCCCAAGGCGATCGACAAGCCGGCAAAGCCGTCCGACCTGAAGGCGATATCGGGCATCGGGCCGAAGCTGGAGAAGGTGCTGAATGGTCTTGGCATCTGGTCCTACGACCAGATCGCTGCCTGGACCGCGGAAGAGATCGCCTGGGTCGAGGATTACCTGTCGCTCGCCGGCCGCGTCGGCCGCGACGACTGGACTGGCCAAGCGGCGGCGCTGGCCGCCAAGTAGTGAGATGAAATGCCG
>NZ_RZST01000113.1:0-15970 GCF_003997575.1 Mesorhizobium sp. M1A.F.Ca.IN.022.07.1.1 | reverse complement strand
GGTAGGCGCAACGCGGCCCCGGCCGCGCGTGAGGATGCCTTGGAAATCGCCGGACAGATATCGGCGGTTTCGGATGTCCGGCTGTTCAGCGACGTTCTGATCGCCCGGATGCAGCGCGGCCGGCCCACGCACGATCATGCCGACGCGACCGGGCGCGGCGCGAATGGCCCCGGCAATCTTGCGCACGATGGCTGCGTCGACCGAAGGCGGCGCCGCAAGCTCTACCTTGGCCGACAGGAGCGGACTGGCCTCTCCCCAAGCCGCATCCGCCGGCAGGATCAGCGTAGCGATGCCGGGAGGCGTCAGCGAAGCGCGAAAAGCCGCCTGCGCGGCCGGCGCGACGTCGGCCGGACCGGCGATGCGGCGGACCCAGTTCGACATCGGCGCGGCGAGACCTTCAATGTCGCTGGTGAGCGGCGCGTCGAGCGGCAGGTGATAGGAGGCATGGTCGCCGACGATGTTGATCATCGGCACGCGGGCGCGCCGGGCATTGTGGATGTTGGCCAGGCCATTGGCCAATCCGGGGCCGGTGTGGAGCAGCGTCGCGGCCGGGCGGTCGGTCATCCTGGCGTAGCCGTCGGCGGCACCCGTCACCACACCCTCGGCAAGACCGAGCACGCAGCGCATCTCCGGCTTGCGGTCGAGCGCGGCGACGAAGTGCATTTCCGAGGTACCGGGATTGGCAAAGCAGACATTCACGCCATTCGCCAGCAGCACATCGCAAAGCACATCGGCGCCATTCATCGCGTTCCCTCTCGTCCGATTGTCCCCGGACAATTGAGCCGACAAGTGTTCATGCCGCAATGTCCGGTCAACGACTTTGACGTGATCCAGTTTCAGGAGTGCCGGCGCGTTCAGGCGACCCTCGCCTTCAGGAAAGCCATGACGGCGGCAGTCAGCGCATCGCCGTTCTCCCCGAAGCGGTGGTTGAATCGCCATATGCCAATAGGCGCCGCCGTCGAATAGGGCGACTTTGGTTCCCCTGCCCGTAGCCGGGCCGCGCGATCGTGGGCCGCGGTTGCATGGGCCGGCGCGCTCCGCCGCCCGGGGAAGCACCATGGAACATTTGCCTGATCTGGCGGTTTGATGCAGGCCCGGCCCTGGCCTCGTCCATGCTGGGCGGATTGCTAGTCGGACCGAAGGACCGATGCCCTCGGCCGACGCTTCCGAACGGTGACCACCAATGAGGAAGACGTATCGACCTCCATCCGCGCCGCCCAATCGGCGCACAAGCCGTTCGGAACGTCTGCGCCTGTTTCCGGCAATTGCGCTGGCGCTATTCCTTTCGGCTCCGGCGGCTGCCCATCAGGCGCCCACGGGCTGGCAGTATGACAGCTCATGCTGCTCGGGAATGGACTGCTACCAAGCACCCGCGGCCGACGTGAAGGAAACGAAAAATGGGTACCAGCTCTCCACCGGAGAGCTCATTCCCTACTCCGATCGTCGGATCAGGCGTTCGCGTGACGAGTTCTTTCACGAGTGTAAGCCCGGAGGCGACGCGAATTCTCAGCATTCCTTCTGCCTCTACGTTCCCGACCACGACATGTGAGTGGAAAACCTAAGATTTTCCTTGAAGCTCTCCCGGCCATCACCACCTAATCATCATGGGTGAGCATTCCGTCCGCATCGGGTGCTGTGAGTCGTCAATGCCCGATTGCAGGCGCTCTCTCTCATATGAGGGAACCACAATGCTTTCCGGCAGTTGAATACGAGACGAGCCGACTGGCCGACTGGCAACCAGAGCGGCTCTGAGGGCAGAATATCATGCGAGAGAACCAATCCGACGTCTTCGATCTGTTTTCGGAGATATATTCCAACGCGGCCCAGGAAGAGATGAGCCTCCAGCAGTATCTGCTTGGCTGCCGCGAAGACAAATCCATGTATGCCTCGGCGCCCGAACGAATGGTCGAGGCCATCGGCGAGCCCAATCTGGTCGACACCAGCAAGGATGAGCGGCTCGGGCGCATCTTCTCGAACCGGACCATCAAGGTGTACCCCTCCTTCTCCGATTTCTACGGAATGGAGGATACGATCGAGCGCATCGCCGGATATTTCCGTTATGCCTCGCAGGGTCTCGAGGAGCGCAAGCAGATCCTTTACCTGCTCGGGCCGGTCGGCGGCGGCAAGTCCTCGCTTGCCGAACGGCTGAAGAAGCTTATGGAACAGCGCCCGATCTACACGCTGAAGGTCGGCAACCAGATCAGCCCTATATTCGAATCGCCGCTTGGCCTTTTCCATCCCGATCGGATGGGCGATCTGCTGGAAGACAAATACGGGATAGCCCGCCGCCGCCTGAATGGGCTCATCTCGCCTTGGGCGGCCAAACGGCTCGACGAACTGTCCGGCGACATTTCCAAATTCAGCGTGGTCAAGCTGTCGCCATCGCGTCTGCGTCAGATCGCCATCGCCAAGACTGAGCCCGGCGACGAGAACAACCAGGATGTCTCGGCTCTGGTCGGCAAGGTCGACATCAGGCAGTTGGAACATTTCAGCCAATCCGATCCGGATGCCTACTCCTACAGCGGCGGCTTGAACCGGACGACGCAGGGCCTGCTCGAGTTCGTCGAGATGTTCAAGGCGCCCATCAAGGTCCTGCACCCGTTGCTGACGGCAACCCAGGAAGGCAGCTACAACGGCACCGAGAATTTCGGCTCCTTCCCCTATCAGGGCATCGTCGTTGCCCATTCCAACGAATCGGAATGGCAGCAATTCAAGAACAACAAGAACAATGAGGCCTTCCTCGACCGCATCCTTGTGGTCAAGGTTCCGTATTGCCTTCGTATCACCGAAGAGAGGCAGATTTACGAGAAACTTCTGCGCGAGAGCGATCTGGCGAACAGTCCCTGCGCGCCCGAAGTGCTGGACATCCTCAGCCGTTTCACCGTCTCGACCCGGCTTGCCGAGCACGAGAACTCGCCGCTCTACACCAAGATGCGCGCCTATGACGGCGAGAACCTCAAGGAGATCGACCCGAAGGCGAAGTCGGTCCAGGAATATCGCGATGCCGCCGGCGTCGACGAAGGCATGACCGGGGTCAGCACGCGCTTCGCCTTCAAGATTCTGTCGCAGACTTTCAACTACGACACCAAGGAGGTCGCAGCCGATCCCGTGCACTTGATGTACATCCTCGAGGAGGCGATCAAACGCGAGCAATTTCCGAAGGAAACCGAAGCCGCGTACCTCGAGTTCATCAAATCGGAACTTGCAGCGCGCTACGCCGAGTTCATCGGCCACGAGATCCAGAAGGCTTACCTGGAATCGTATAGCGAGTACGGCCAGAACCTTTTCGACCGCTACATCGCCTATGCCGATGCCTGGATCGAGGATCAGGACTACAAGGATCCCGATACCGGCCAGATCCTCAATCGCGAGGTCCTGGACAAGGAATTGTCGCAGGTTGAAAAGCCGGCCGGCATCGCCAATCCCAAGGATTTTCGCAACGAGGTGGTCAAGTTCACCTTGCGCGCCCGGGCGCGCAACCATGGCCGCAATCCGTCCTGGACGAGCTATGAAAAGCTTCGCGAAGTGATCGAGAAGCGCATGTTCGGTCAGGTCGAGGATTTGTTGCCGGTGATCAGCTTCGGCTCCAAGCAGGACAGCGTCACCGAGAAGCGGCACAACGAATTCGTGCAGCGGATGGTGGAGCGCGGCTACACTCAGCGGCAGGTGCGCCGGCTGGTCGACTGGTACATGCGCGTGAACAAGGCTGGCTGAGCAAAGCCCGAAGGGTTCGCATGCCGATCTTCATCGACCGCCGCCTGAATCCGAAGGACAAGAGCCTGAGCAATCGCCAGCGCTTCCTCAAGCGCGCTCGGGAAGAGCTCAAGCGCAGCATCCGCGACCATGTCCGGACAGGCCGTATCGCCGAGGTCGACCGCGAGCATGCCGTGCCGATGCCCCGGAAAGGCACCAGCGAACCGACCTTCAGCGACGCCAGGGACAGTGGGCAGCGCCAGCACATACTGCCCGGCAACAAATCGTTCAGTCCCGGTGATCTGATACCCAAGCCTGGCGGCGGCGGCACTGGCTCTTCGGCGCCGGGAACCAAGCAATCCGAGGACGACTTTCGCTTCGTGCTGTCGCGCGAGGAAGTGCTCGACCTCTTCTTCGAAGATCTCGAACTGCCCGATCTGGTCAAGCTCAATCTCAAGCAGATACTGAGCTTCAAGCCAAGACGGGCGGGCTTCACGGCAAGCGGGGCGCCGACCAACGTCAATGTCGGACGCACCATGCGAAACAGCCACGGCCGCCGCATCGCGCTCAGGCGTCCCAAGCAGGCGGAGCTGGACGCCATCTCAACGCAGATCGCCGAGTTGGAAGCGAAGCCGCCAACCGAGGCAACGCGCGAACGCATCGCTGCTCTGCGCGAGGAAGTTGATCGGCTTGAACGCCGGCGCAGGCGGATCGCCTATGTCGATCCGGTCGACATTCGGTTCAACCGCTTCGACCCCCAGCCGGTGCCGAATGCCAGCGCCGTTATGTTTTGCCTGATGGACGTGTCGGGATCGATGGGAGAGCGCGAGAAGGATCTGGCCAAACGGTTTTTCGTGCTGCTGCATCTGTTCCTGACGCGGCGCTACGAAAGGACGGACATCGTTTTCATCCGCCACACCCATGAGGCCAAGGAGGTGGATGAGCACACCTTCTTCTACCACACCGAGAGCGGCGGTACCGTCGTCTCCACGGCGCTCGAGGAAATGCATCGCATCATAGAGCAGCGCTATCCGGTCGCGGAATGGAATATCTATGCCGCTCAGGCTTCCGACGGTGACAACTTCGCCACCGATTCCGAGCGCTGCATAGAACTCCTCGACCGCAAGCTCATGCGCCTGTGCCAGTATTTCGCCTATGTGGAAATCATCGACGAACGCGAAAGCCACATTTTCGGCTCCACCGAGAACGGAACGTCGCTCTGGCGCGCCTACAACGCGGTCGACGGAAAGTGGCCGAATTTCCAGATGAGGCGCATCGCGGCTCCCGCCGATATCTATCCGGTCTTTCGCGAGCTCTTCGCAAGGCAGCCTAGTCTGCGCAAGAGCGCGTGAGAACGCGGGCGGATGGGACATAGGCCGATGGTCAATCAGGCGCGCAAATCCGAACTGTTATTTTCCGGGTCGGACTGGGATTTTGCGAAACTCTCTCGGGTTTACGACGAGATCGAGGCGATCGGGGTCGAAGAGCTTCACCTCGACATCTATCCGGTGCAGATGGAGGTCATTTCCTCCGAGCAGATGCTCGACGCTTATTCCTCGGTCGGCATGCCGCTGATGTATCGGCATTGGTCGTTCGGCAAGCATTTCCTCTACAACGAGCTTCTCTACCGCAAGGGCGCGCGCGGTCTGGCCTATGAACTGGTCATCAACTCCAACCCTTGCATCGTCTACCTCATGGAAGAAAACACCATGGCCTTGCAGGCCCTGGTGACCGCCCATGCCGCGCTTGGCCACAACCATTTCTTCAAAAACAATCATCTCTTCCGGCAATGGACGGACGCCGGAGGCATCCTGAGCTATCTGGACTTCGCCAAGGGCTACATCGCCAAATGCGAGGAACGGCACGGACTGCAGGCCGTCGAGGCGGTGCTCGATGCCGCCCACGCGCTGATGGAGCAAGGCGTGTTCCGCTACCATCGGCCGCCGAAGCTGTCGTCGGAACAGCAGCGCGAAGGCCTTCGCGAGCGCCTCGAATATGAGGAGCGTTCCTACAATGATCTGTGGCGCACGCTGCCGACCGCGCAGGACAAGAACAAGCCGGAAGCAGGGGACGAAAGCTTGGCCGAGCGGAAGAAGTCGCTCAATCTGCCCGAGGAAAACCTGCTCTACTTCCTCGAGAAGAACAGCCTGGTGCTTGAGCCCTGGCAGCGCGAGATCATCAGGATCGTGCGGGTGATTGCGCAATATTTTTACCCGCAGCGGCAAACCCAGGTGATGAACGAAGGCTGTGCCACCTTCGTCCACTACACCCTGATGAACATGCTTTTCGATCGCGGCCGCATTAGCGAAGGCGCCATGCTCGAGATCTTGCGAAACCATTCGAACGTGGTTTTCCAGCCGGCCTATGACGATCCGCGTTATTCCGGGATCAATCCCTATGCGCTGGGCCTCGGCATGATGCAGGACATCCAGCGCATCTCGACCGAGCCGACCGCGGAGGACCGCGACTGGTTTCCGGACATCGCCGGCCGTGGCGACTGGCGCGACACCTTGCTCGATGCCTGGGCCAACCACCGTGACGAATCCTTCATCCGCCAGTATCTGAGCCCCGCTTTGATCCGGAAATGGCGGCTCTTCGTGCTGGCCGACGGCTGCGACGAGCCGCATTACGAGGTCGCCTCGATCCATAATGAGCGCGGCTACAGCAAGATACGGTCCGCGCTAGCCCGAAGCTACGATGTGGGGGCGAGCCGGCCCGACATCCAGGTGGTCGACGTGGATCTTCTGGGAGACCGGCATTTGCGGCTGCAGCACAAGGTCAAGGACGGCATCCAGCTAGAGGACGAAAGCCGCGACGCGACCTTGCGCCACATCCGGAGCCTTTGGGGTTATGACGTCAGCCTGGCGGCAATGGATGCCGAAACCGGCGCCGTGCTCAGCGAGCGCTCGACCAAGGAACTTTGAGCACCGGAGACGCAGGAAGCCGCCCTTTGCAGGCCGGTCTCACCTGAAGATCGGCACACCCTAACCTTCGCCGGCGGGCCGGATCCTCAACCTTGCTATGCGGTTCTTGTCGCGCTTCATCACCACGAAACGCTTGCCGTGGAAGGTGAAGGCCTGCTTCTCATCTGGGATCGTCTGCGTCTCGTGGATGACTAGGCCGGCGATCGTCGTCGCCTCCTCGTCCGGCAGATCCCAGTCGAGCGCCCGATTGAGGTCGCGAATCGCCACCGTGCCGTCGACGACGACCGAGCCGTCGGCCTCCTGCTTGACGCCTTGCATGTCGACATCGTGCTCGTCCGCGATCTCGCCGACGATCTCCTCGATGATGTCTTCCAGCGTCACCAGCCCTTCCATCTCGCCATACTCGTCGACGACGATGGCGAAATGCGCCTTGCGCCGCAGGAAGGCGTTGAGCTGATCCTGCAAGGTGGTGGTGTCGGGCACGAACCATGGCTTCGACGCGATCTTTGTTACGTCGATCTTGGAAAAGTCGTTGCCGACCTCGTTGAGCGCCCGCAGCAGATCCTTGGCATGCAGCACGCCGACGATGTTGTCGAGCGAGCCTTTCCAGAGCGGCATGCGGGTATGCGGGCTCTGCAGAATCTCGCGCACCACCATTTCCGGCGGATCGTCGGCGTTGACCGAGCGCATGTTGGTGCGGTGGACCATCACGTCCGAAACCTCGAGCTCCTCGAGTTCGAAAAGCGCGCCCAGCCGGTTGCGATCCTCGCGCGCCTGCCCGCTGCGGCGGGTCTCGTCGCCGTTCTCGTCCGGCTCATCCTGCTCGGGCTCCGTCGGTTCGATCGGCCGCAGACTGTAGCCGAGCGCCGCGAAGAGCCGCGTGCGCAAGAGAAACGCCAGCACGATCACGGCGGCAAGGACGGCTGCGGCGATCCAGCCGAAGTCGATCATCCGGGATGGCTCGCCTTGAGGAAGGACAGCACTTCGGAGGGCGGCACGTCCTTGGCGATAAAGGCCTGGCCGACGCCGCGCGTCAGGATGAAGGTAAGCGCGCCGCGCGACACCTTCTTGTCCTGGGTGATGAAGCCAAGCAGCGCCTCGGCATCCGGCAGTTGGCCCGCTATGTCGGCCATCCGCCAGGGCAGGCCGACGGCGCGAAGGTGCGCCTCGACGCGCTCCGCGTCGTCCGGGCTCGCTAGATTGAGACGCGCCGAGAAGCGGTGCGCCAGCGCCATGCCGATGGCGACCCCCTCCCCATGGACGAGACGGGCACCGTCATAATTCGTGGCGGCTTCGAGCGCATGGCCGAATGTGTGGCCGAGATTGAGCAGCGCGCGGTCGCCGGTCTCGAACTCGTCGCGGGCGACCACATCGGCCTTGGCGCGGCAAGCCTCGGCGATGGCTTCGGTCCGCTCCGGGCCGCCGGCGAACACCTTTTGCCAGTTCTCCTCCAGCCAGGCGAAGAAGCCGGGACGGTCGATTAGCCCGTATTTGGCGAGCTCGGCATAGCCGGCGCGGAATTCGCGGATCGGCAAAGTGTCGAGCACACCGGTGTCGGCAAGCACCAGTTTTGGCTGGTTGAAGACCCCGACCAGGTTCTTGCCGCGCGCGCTGTTGATGCCCGTCTTGCCGCCGAGGGAAGAATCGACCTGCGCCAGCAGCGATGTCGGCACCTGCACGAAGTTCATCCCGCGCCGCACGATGCCGGCGGCGAAGCCGGCAAGGTCGCCGATGACGCCGCCGCCAAGTGCCACGACGACATCGCGCCGTTCGAGCTTGGCGGCGAGCACGCCGTCGACGACCTCTTCGAGGTGGGTGAAGCTCTTGGTCTTTTCACCGGCCGGCAGGGTGATGACGGCGGCCTCGATGCCGCCTTTTTCCAGGCCGGCCTGCAGCGTTTCGAGATGCGCTGCGGCGACGTTCTCGTCGGTGACGATGGCCGCACGCGTGCCGGGAAGGCGGCCTGCGATTTCGGTTCCTGAGCCGGAAAGCAGGCCGGGCCCGATAAGTATGTCATAGGCACGGTCGCCGAGTCCGACCTCGACCTTCACCGGTTCGCTATGGCTCAAGGCTCCACCTCGTCGTCACTGGTGGCGATTGGCGCGATCCCAAGGTAAGCGCAAAGCGCGCATACCACCTCGCTGGCGATGACTTCCTTGCGGTCGTCGCGGGTCGAAACCGTGAGGTCGGCGGTGGCATAGACCGGGTAGCGCTCGCCCATCAGCTTCTCCAGCACGCCGCGCGGATCCGGATTCTTCAACAGCGGCCGGTTCTGCTTCTTCGAAACCCGCTCCATCAGGAGATCGAGATCGGCCTTCAGCCAGACCGAGACGCCATGCGCATCGATCGCCTCGCGCGTCTGCGCGTTCATGAAGGCGCCGCCGCCGGTCGAAAGCACCTGCGGGCCGTTTTCGAGCAGACGCAAGATGACCCGCTGCTCCAGCGCCCGGAACTCAGGTTCGCCGTAACGCTCGAACAGCTCCGGCACGGTCATGCGCGATACGCTCTCGATCTCCTGATCGCTGTCGATGAAGGGCAGGGAAAGCATTGTCGCCACCTTGCGGCCGATTGCGGTCTTGCCGGCGCCCATCAGGCCGACGAAGACGATCGAGCGGCTGCCGAGCCGCTCGAGCAGCGCGACACGGCCTTCGTCCGGCGGATTTGCTGGCAGCGCGTTCATGCGGAACCCTCTTTGCGCCGTATCGACATCAAAAGCCCGTTTGCGTCAAGCAGGCCGCCGCAGGCGGGCCAGATCGCCCCTCTTCCGTCGAGAAGCTTCCTCGACAAATCCTCTGCCCCAGCCCTTCGTCCTTGAATTGGCCGGAATGGCGTCCCATAAGGGCACAGGGTTTGGAATCGCAGAACAAGAAGACGGGCGAAGACTGAATGCCGACATTGTTTCGCTTTGTCGTGACGCTGGCGGTTCTTGCAGGCGTCGCTTATGGCGCGATGTTCGCGCTGGCGATGTTCGTGGAGCCGAAAAAGGCCGAAATGAGCGTGCGCATTCCCGCGGAAAAGCTCAATCCGAAGAAGAACTGACCCGGCCAAATGAACAGCGCGGCCCGCATCGAAGCCTTTCTGGAGATGATGAGCGCCGAGCGGGGTGCGGCCGAGAACACGCTTTCCTCCTACCGACGCGACCTCGAAGACGCCTCCGAAGCTATCGGTGGCGGCCTGGCCGGAGCGGCAGCCGCCGACATCCGCGCCTATCTGGACGACCTCGCGGCGCGTGGCTTCGCGCCGACCTCGCAGGCGCGCAAATTGTCGGCGATCCGCCAATTCTTCAAATTCCTCTATGCCGAAGGCCTCCGCGGCGACGACCCGACCGGCACGCTGGACAGCCCGAAGAAGGGCCGGCCGCTGCCGAAGACCATGACCGAGGCTGAGACGGGCCGCCTGGTCGACCGCGCGGCCGAGGAGGCGGGCGGGGCCGCGCCCGACGGCGACCGGTTGGCGACGCTGCGCCTGCACGCGCTGGTCGAGGTGCTCTATGCCACGGGCCTGCGCGTTTCCGAGCTTGTCGGTCTGCCGGTGACGGTGGCGCTGCGCGACGACCGTTTCTTCATGGTGCGCGGCAAGGGCGACAAGGAGCGCATGGTGCCGCTGTCGGCCAAGGCGCGCGCCGCGATGCGGGCGTGGCTTGCCGCCAGGGCGGAGGTGCCGGCCTACGCCGACAGCCCGTTCCTGTTCCCAGCCTCTTCCGACAGCGGTCATCTCTCCCGGCAGGTTTTCGCACGCGATCTCAAAGGCTTGGCGGCGCGAGCCGGCATCGCCGCGACCAAGATCTCGCCGCATGTCCTGCGCCACGCCTTCGCCAGCCATCTCCTGCAGAACGGTGCGGATCTCAGGGCCGTGCAGCAACTGCTTGGCCACGCCGATATCTCCACCACGCAGATCTACACTCATGTGCTGGAGGAGCGGCTGGTGCGGCTGGTCAACGATCATCATCCGCTTGCCGACTAGGCTTCATATCGCTATGTGAGGGCGACGTTCCACCGCCCGGAGCCAGCATTTCCAGGGTTCCGCCAGCCATTGCCTTCCGACGGATCGGTCCGCCCCAGCATGTATAATTACCTCGACTTCGAAAAGCCGGTGCAGGATCTGGAGCTCAAGATCCTTGAGCTGAAGAAGCTCGCGGAGAACGGCGAGGCGGTCGATGTCGCCGACGAGATCGGCAGGCTGGAGAAGCGTTCGCGCGATGCGCTGCGCGATCTCTACAAGGCGCTCACCCCTTGGCAGAAGGTCCAGGTGGCCCGCCATCCGGACCGGCCGCACTGCCTAGACTACATCAAGGGCTTGTTCAGCGATTTCACGCCGTTGGCCGGTGACCGCAATTTCGGCGACGACCAGGCGATCGTCGGCGGTTTTGCCCGTTTCCGCGGCGAGCCGGTGGCGGTGATCGGCCAGGAGAAGGGCTCCGACACGGCAAGCCGCATCAAGCACAATTTCGGTTCGGTACGGCCCGAGGGGTACCGCAAGGCGGTTCGGCTGATGGAGCTTGCCGACCGCTTCAAGATCCCGCTTTTGACGCTGGTCGACACCGCCGGCGCCTATCCCGGCGTCGGCGCCGAGGAACGCGGTCAGGCCGAGGCCATTGCGCGCTCGACCTCAGCCTGCCTAGCGCTCAAAGTGCCGTCGATCTCGGTGGTCATCGGCGAAGGCGGCTCCGGCGGCGCCATCGCGATCGCCACCGCCAACCGCGTCTACATGCTTGAGCATGCCATCTATTCGGTGATCTCGCCCGAGGGCGCGGCCTCTATTCTTTGGCGCGACACCACCCGTTCCAAGGACGCGGCGACCAACATGAAGATCACCGCCCAGGATCTTCTCGAAATGAAGATCATCGATGCCATCGTTCCCGAGCCGATGGGCGGCGCCCAGCGTGCGCCGGAAACGGTGATTGCCGCCACCGGCGATCTGATCGCCAAGACGATGAAGGACTTTGCCGGCGCCAACACCGATTTCCGCGAGCAGCGCCGCGAGAAATATTTAGCGATGGGCCGCAGCCTTTAATGCATGTCGCGCAAAACTGTGCAGTGGTTTTGCGAAAACGACATGGATGAAAACAAAGCACGTGAGTCTGCCCCAGCGCCACCCGTTTAATTCGGCCGTTCGCCGCAACTATGGCGGCGATTAACAATTTCGCCACAAAAATGCCGCCGCATTCGGCTCAATGAAAATATCCGCGAGGGGTTGGCTATTGCTTGCGGTAAGGAATTTTCAAGGTTAACGGGCTTACGGTCCATTGGTGTTGAGCCTGCGGGCCGGCCATGCCGAGGCCGTTGGCCTGAGAGAAAAGACAAAGCCGTATCGATGTTTGCCAAGCTTGCCCGCACCGGAGTCCTTGTCGCCGCGATAGGCATCGCCGGCTGCAATGATTCGTCGATGAAGGATTTTGCGCCGGAGGCCAACAAGCCCCTGCCGGATAAGATCCTCGCCGACATGAAGGCCAAGGGCATGGTGCGCACCTCCTCGGTGATGGCGCGCATCTTCAAGGAAGAAGGCAAGCTGGAGATCTGGAAGGCCAAGACCAACGGCCGCTACGATCTCGTCGCCAGCTACGACATCTGCAAATGGTCGGGCAAGCTCGGCCCCAAATACACCGAGGGCGACCGCCAGGCGCCGGAAGGCTTCTACACGGTGCGTCCGTCGCAGATGAATCCGCGCTCGAACTACCATCTGTCCTTCAACATCGGCTATCCCAACGCCTATGACAGGGCCAACGGCCGCACCGGCTCCAATTTGATGGTGCACGGCGCCTGCTCCTCGTCCGGCTGCTATTCGATGACCGATGCCCAGATCGAGCAGATCTATGCTTTCGGCCGCGATGCCTTCCAGGGCGGCCAGACCGAGTTCCAGATCCAGGCCTTCCCGTTCCGCATGACCGCCGCCAACATGGCGCGCTACCGCAACGACCCGAACTACGAGTTCTGGAAGATGCTGAAGGTCGGCTACGACAATTTCGAGATCACCAAGGTGCCACCGAAAGTCGACGTCTGCGAGAAGCGCTACGTTTTCAATCAGGCAGCGCCCGAAGGCACCACCTTCGACCCGACAGGCGCCTGCCCGGCAATGACACAGCCTGATTCGTTGAAAACGGACTACGCCGACTACGAAAAGCGCTACGACGCCGCCTTCAACTCCGCGGTCAAGGGAACCATACTGCCGCCTAAGCCGGCCATCGCCGGCATCAAGGAAGCCAGCATCGTTTCCGACTGGTCCAAGCGCCGCGCCCGCGGCGAGCGCGTGCCGATCGACCCGCCGTCGATGAATGCCGACGGCTCGGTAACCGAGACGACGCGGATGGGCCGCATCGATTCCCCGCTCGGCCGCAAGATGGCCGCGCTCGACGCGGAGAAGGAGGCCAAGCGCAAGGCCGAGGAGCAGCGGCTTGCGGCGATCGAGGCGGCCAAGGCCGCCAAGGCGCAAGCGCAGGCTGAAAAGGCGGCCGCCAAGGCGCAGGCCCTGGCCGAAAAGGAAGCCGCCAAGCAGGCGGCCCAGCAGCCGGTGGTCACCGCGGGCGTCGAGGCGGCTTCCGCGCAACCGGCGCCGGAAACGCAGCAGGCGGCAAGTGCCGACGAAGGCACGGTCTCGAAGCTGAAGAAGAAACTGCTCGGCATGTTCGGCGGCTGAGATTTCTCGATCTTGGCCTGGTCCGCCGCTACCTACGATCTGAAGGGGCTGAACTGCCCGCTGCCGGTGCTGAAGGCGCGCAAGCGCCTGGCCGCGATGCGGCCTGGCAGCCGTCTGTGGCTGGAAACCACCGACCCGCTGGCCGTGATCGACATTCCGGCCTTCTGCGCCGATGCCGGCCATCAGCTGATCGAGACGGCGGCGGTCGACGGCGGCCATCGCTTCCTGGTCGAGCGCGGCGGCGCGGCATAGGCCAATCGGACCTCTGGAGCTACAGCCCGGCGATCGCCAGCGGATTGGCCTCGAGCGCCGCCCGGTCGGGCGTGTCGATCGACGGCTTGTTGGTGAAGGCGGAAAACAGCCGCTGGACATAATCTTCCGGCATGTCGAGCGTGATCAGCACCAGCCGCGTGCCGCGCCGTCCGTCTGGCCATGACGGCAGCCTGGCCGGCGGATGCAGGATCTTCTGCACGCCGTGGATCACCAGCGGCCGTGACGGATCCTCCTGAAGTTCGATGACGCCCTTCATGCGCAGCAGTTTCTCGCCATGCGTCGAGCGCAACAAATCGAGGAACATCTCGATCGCCGAGAACGGCACCGGCCCGTCATGGACGAGCGAGTGGGAGCGCACGCGGCCGTCGTGGCGGTGATCATGATGATGGGGGGCGTGATCATGACCATCGTCGTGGTGATGATGATCATGCGCCGCCTCCTCTCCGAGCCAGCGCCGCACGTCGGCGCTCTTGGTCTCGGGATTATAGAGGCCGCAATCGAAAAGCGACGCTGCCCCGGTAGCGGGACCATTGAGGTCGAGCAGGACCGCGCTCGGATTTATCTGATGAAGTCGCGCCCGCAGGGCCTCGACGTCGCTTGCCTCGGCGAGATCGGTCTTGGTCAGCACGATGCGGTCGGCGACGGCCGCCTGCTTCACCGCCTCGACATGGCCATCGAGCGTGGCCGCCCCGTTGACGCCGTCGACCAGCGTGATGACGCCATCGAGCCGGAAAGCCTGCACCAGCGCCGGATGCGCCATGATCGACTGCAGCACCGGTGCAGGATCGGCAAGGCCGGTGGTTTCGACCACGACGCGCGCCAGCCTGGCGATGCGTCCGGTCTGCAGCCGGTCGACGAGGTCGGCCAGCGTATCGACGAGTTCGCCGCGCACCGTGCAGCAAAGGCAGCCGTCGGAAAGCTGGATGATGCCCTCTGAGGCTTGCTCGACGAGCAGATGGTCGATCGCCACCTCGCCGAACTCGTTGATGATGACGGCCGTGTCGGCAAGCGCCGGATCCTTGAGCAACCGGTTGAGCAGCGTCGTCTTGCCGGCCCCGAGAAAGCCGGTGAGCACCGAGACGGGTATGGGAAAGCCGCTGCGCCCGGTCATGGCGAGTTTGCCGCCTTGGCCGGCTGATCCCCCTGCGCTGCAGAGGCAGCAGTTGCGGCAGGTGTGGCGCCGGCCGGCAGAGGCTTGTCGGGCCGCCAGCTGGGCAGCGGCACATCGGCATAGTTCTGATCGGTCTGGTCGACGAACGCCTTGGGCGCCGGCCCGGTGGCGCCGCCAAGGCCGACCGCGATCAGCGTCGGGTGATCGAGTTTCACCTGATAGGGCGATTTGGCCTTGTCCTTGGTGGCGACGGCAGGTGCCGCCTCGGACTGCTGTTCCTTCGGCTTCTTCTTGCAGATCTCGTCCTGCAGGTCGTTGGGCGACAGCGTGTCGCCATAGGGCTTGAGCGCCGCGAGCGTCGTCGACCCGGCCGCCGGCGCGTCAAAACCCTGGTCGAGCAGCTTCGCCGCCGCTTCGGCGCGGCTGATGGCGGATTTTTCGCCGAGCACCACGGCAACCAGTGTGCGGCCATCGCGCGTCGCCGAACCGATCATGTTGAAGCCCGAGGAGCAGACGAAGCCGGTTTTCATACCGTCGGCGCCGGGATAGCGCCCGATCAGCAGATTGTAGTTCGGGATCGCCTTCTTTCCGACGGCAAGACCCTCGATGGAGAACCACGGCGCATATTGCGGGAAGTCGTTGCGAAGCGCCGTCACCAGGACGGCGAGGTCGCGCGCGGTCGTGTACTGGTCGGGCGAGAACAGCCCATTCGGGTTGACGAAATGCGTTCCGACCATGCCGAGCCTGGCGGCCTCGGCATTCATGCGGTCGGCGAAGGCGGCCTGCGATCCGCCGATGTTCTCGCCGACGGCCATGGCGATGTCGTTGGCCGACTTGACCAGCATCATCTTCAGCGCATTGTCGAGCCGCATGACCGATCCGGGCTTGAAGCCCATCTTGCTCGGCGGCTCGCCGGCCGAATGTTTCGTCACCTTGATCGGCGAATCGAGCGCCACCTCGCCGGCGGCGATCGCTCGGAACGCCACATAGGCCGTCATCAGCTTGCTCAGCGAGGCCGGATACCAGCGCTTGAAGGCGTCCTGATGCTCCAGCACCTTGCCGCTATTCAGGTCGAACAGCACCACCGGATTGGCGCGCGCAGTGCCGGAAAGCATCGGCAGCGCCAGCGCCCCCGCAAGCAATAGGTTGAGGAAATGCCTTTGCCGCATGATCAATTCCGAAATCGCCTCTTGCCGTAGTTGCCGCTGGCTCCGTAAGATTTCGCTGCGCGATGGCCAGCATAGTGCGGACCGACCCTCGACTCCGGGCCGCATTATGCGGTGCTATTTACCCTATGTGACGTCAAAATGGCAAAGCGCCAGACGATCACACTTGC
>NZ_RZST01000112.1:0-15980 GCF_003997575.1 Mesorhizobium sp. M1A.F.Ca.IN.022.07.1.1 | reverse complement strand
GGCGGCGCACGGTCATCATCCATTCGGTGCGGTGCTGGTCGGCCCCGACGACGCCATCCTCATGCGCCAAGGCAATATCGACACCGTCCATCACGCCGAAACCGAACTTGCGCGACGCGCGGCGGCTGCCTATTCGCCGGAGTTTCTCTGGACCTGCACGCTCGTCTCAACCGGCGAGCCCTGCGCGATGTGCACCGGAACGCTCTACTGGGCCAATATCGGCCGGCTGGTTTACGGCTTCGAGGAGACCAAGCTTCTCGCGCTCACCGGCGATCACGCGGCGAATCCGACGATGAGCCTTTCTTCGCGCGCCGTGCTGGATTCCGGCCAGAAAAAGATCGAGGTGTTTGGCCCCTTCCCCGAAGTCGCGGACGAGCTGCTCGCACCACACCGCGATTTCTGGAAGCGCTGACGCGGAAGCGGATGTTGGGGACGGGTCCGCAAGGATAGGGTGACCCAGTCCGCCCTAAGCTTCCGCCCTGTAGGCTCTGCTTGACTCACACATATCTCACTGGTTATACGTCAATCAATAGCCATTGAGTTATCGATCCAGATGACGAACGCACACGATATGCTGTTCCGGACGCTTGCCGATCCGACAAGGCGCGCCATCTTCGAGCGTCTGTGCCGGCAAGGCGAGCAGACGGTCGGCGCGCTGACGGCTGAGGCCGGTGTCTCGCAGCCGGCGGTGTCGAAACATCTCGGCCTGCTCAAGCAAGCCGGACTGGTGCGCGACCGCCACGAGGGTCGCCAGACCCATTACAGCGCACAGCTTGGCGCGCTGGCGCCGCTAATGGATTGGACTCGCGATATGGCTGGGTTCTGGGAGAGCCGGTTCGACGATCTCGAGGATCTGCTGCAGAGGATGGATCAATGAACGATATGCCGGCCGGAACGCGCTCCGTTGTGGTCGAGCGCGAGATTCCCTATCCGCCGGAAAAGATCTGGCGGGCACTGACCCAGCCGCATCTCATCGAGGAGTGGCTGATGAAGAACAACTTCAAGCCGGTCGTAGACCACCGTTTCGAACTGAGCGCGGACTGGGGCGGTGTCGAGTGCCAGGTCCAGACAGTCGAGCCAAACAAGACGCTTTGCTACACATGGGACACCAAGGATCTAGAGAGCGTCGTCACATGGACGCTGACCCGGACCGGCGCCGGCACTCGCCTGCGCATGGAGCAGACGGGCTTCCGAACTGACCAGGAGCCGTATTTCCGGGGCGCCGCCGTTGGCTGGCCGAGGTTCTTTGCGGCCTTGGAGCAGGTGCTTTCGCGGATCGAGTGAGGACCTGCGGCAACCTCATCCAGATGACGCAGCTGGCACGCTGGTAGGCCCAGCGTTCATTGGTTCTTTCAGAGGAGGAAGCATTGGACTGGAGCAAGTGGATCAGGCAGTTGCATCGGTGGCTGTCGATCATCTTTACCGTGACCGTCATCGCCAACTTCGTCGCCATGGCATTGGGCGAGCCGCCGGCCTGGGTGGTCTATTCGCCGCTCCTGCCGCTTTTCCTGCTGTTGTTCAGCGGCCTCTACATGTTCGTGCTGCCCTATGCCGCAAGGTGGCGCGGTGGGCCGGCGCGCGAGCGCGCCGGACCGGCCTGATGGCAAAAGCGAAATCGGCAAAGGTTGCAGCCAGGCCGTCGGGGGAAAAACCCGTCCTGCTTTCGGGCGGCAACCCGCAGATCGCCAAGGGGTATGGTGACGCTCCCGTGCAGGCCTATATCGCGGCGATGCCGGGCTGGAAGAGCGAGGTAGGCCGCCGGCTCGACCAACTTGTCATGCAGGCCGTCCCCGACGTGCAGAAGGCCGTCAAATGGAACTCGCCGTTTTACGGCATGGACGGCGAAGGCTGGTTTCTCGGCATTCACTGTTTCACCAGATACGTCAAAGTGGCCTTCTTTCGCGGCATGTCGCTGAAGCCGGTGCCGCCCGGCGAATCCAAGAGCAAGGACACGCGCTATTTTCACATCCATGAGGACGACCAGCTCGACGAAGCGCAATTCGTCTCCTGGGTGAAACAGGCAAGTCAATTGCCTGGCGAACGAATGTAAGCGCATTATCGGTCACTCACGGTCCGCCCGACGAGGCATCATGGCGATCCGTCTAGCGGGTGTTGAAGGAGGACACATATGGAGAAAATCGGCGTGCAGGAAAGCAAGTCTCCTTCCGAGCTGATTGATGGCCGTATCGCGGAATTGGGCGATTGGCGGGGCGAGATGCTCGGCCGGCTGCGCGCCCTGATTAGGGATGCCGATCCGGACGTCACCGAGGAATGGAAGTGGCGCGGCGTGCCGGTCTGGGAGGACGCCGGAATGATCTGCACCGGCGAGACCTACAAGGCCGTCGTCAAGCTGACCTTCGCCAAGGGCGCGGCGCTGCCGGATCCCTCACGTCTCTTCAACTCCAGCCTCGAAGGCAACACAAGGCGCGCCATCGATTTTCGCGAAGGCGAGGAGATCGACCAGGAAGCGTTCAAGGCTCTCGTGCGAGCAGCGGTGGCCCTGAACAGGTCCAAGGCCAAACGATGATCCCAGAAGCGCGTCAGCACCGGAGGCGGACGAACCCGGCATTGCCCTCTAGGCTGTTGCCTCTCCGGCCCACCGCTCCAGCAGGATCGTCGGCTTGTCGTGATAGGTGGTCCGCAGGATTTCGCGATAGCCGTTCTTATCTGCGACCTTGAGCGAGGCGCCATTTTCGGGATCGATGATGCAGACGGTTCTGGCTCGCCCGAACGCCTCGTCACCCCAGGCGACGATGCGCCCGACGACTTCGCTTGCAAGCCCCTGGCCATGCGCACCCGAAGCTAAAGCCCAGCCGGCTTCCGGCACGCCTTCGATCGAGGGCTCGATCTCGCGCTTCAGATCATGGAAGCCGGCCTCGCCGAGGAAGCGGCCAGTCGCCTTGTCCTCGATCGCCCAGAACCCATAGCCAAGCAGCGACCACAGCCCGGCATGGCGCAGGAAACGCATCCAGCTTTCCTCGCGGGTGCGCGGCTTGCCGCCGATGAAGCGGGTGACCCCCGGGTCCGCCCACATCGCGACATAGGTCTCGAAATCGTCGAGCCGGTGCGGCCGCAGGATGGTCCGCGCCGTCTCGAGGATCGGCACACCGGCTTCCCTTGCAATGCTCATCGCAGTCCTCTCCTTTGAGCGGCAGCGCTTAGCAAACCTGCACGTTCGAACAAGGGCCAGGATCGCCCGGGTCATCCTCCAGCGATGCAAGTGGATCAGCGCCGTCATTGACCGGCTGATATTTCGGCGTGTGGGATTCTCGACAGGCGATGCTAGTCTTGGGACGAAGCTGATTCAGCGATATCGCGGCGCATCTGAACACGAGGAACGATAATGGACACCACCGACCTTCTGCTGGCGATCGCCCATCATCTTCTGGTGTTCTCGCTGGCCGGCATCATTGGCGCCGAGTTCGTGCTGGTGCGCGGCGAGTTGGGGGCGACGACGCTCAAGCGCGTTGTCGGCATCGACCGCCACTACGGCATCATCGCCGCGCTGATCGTCATCATCGGCATCTGCCGGGTGTTCTTCGGCCTGAAAGGCTGGGAGTTCTACGTCTTCAACTGGGTGTTCTGGGCAAAGATGATGGCCTTCATCATCGTCGGCCTGCTGTCGATCATCCCGACCGTGCGCTTCATCTCCTGGAGCAGGCAGGCGAGCGGCAATCCTTCCTTCTCGGTTCCGGCGGCGGAGCTCGCCTCGGTGAAGAACTATGTCCGCGCCGAGGGCTTCATGTTCCTGCTCATCCCGGTCTTTGCGGCGGCGATGGCGCGCGGCTACGGTTATTAGAATAGAACCGAGGAAGAGCAGGGATCGGGCAGCAACCGGCATTCGCCAACGTACCGTCGTCAGATGTCGACATCCTGCGATCCATCATCCGACCCAGATCTTTTCCATCCATCTTGCGGGTGATTTGTAGATAATTGCGGTTTGCCGTTTGAGTCCGATTGCAATCTGCTAGCCTGCACTAGTTGCTATTGCATCCACAGCCGTCGCCGAGAGGAATTTCGCGCGGTGGCTGAAGATTCATACTCTGGGAGGAAGTCACAATGAGAAAATTTGTTGCCGCTCTGGCTGCCGCAGCGGCCATCACGCTTTATCCGTTCGCCGCGGGCGCGCAGACCTATCCGGAACGCACCATCACCGTGGTGGTGCCGTTTGCGGCCGGCGGCCCGACCGACACGGTCACACGCCTCATCGCCGAAGCCATGTCGAAGGATCTCGGCCAGCAGGTCATCGTCGAGAATGTCGGCGGTGCCGGCGGCACGCTGGGCGCGGGCCGCGTCGCGAAGGCTGACCCGGACGGTTATACGCTGCTCCTCCACCACATCGGCATGGCGACCAGCGCGACGCTGTACAGAAAGCTCGCATACGACACGCTCAACGCCTTCGAATATGTCGGCCTCGTCACCGAGGTGCCAATGACCGTCGTCGGCCGCAAGGACCTCGAGCCGACCGATCTGAAGGGACTGGTCGAGTACGCCAAGACCAACAAGGATACTGTCACCGTCGCCAATGCCGGGATCGGTGCGGCCTCGCATTTGTGCGGCATGCTGTTCATGAGCGCCATCGGTACGCCGCTGGTCACCGTGCCCTACAAGGGCACCGGCCCGGCCATGACCGATCTTCTTGGCGGCCAGGTCGACATGATGTGCGACCAGACGACCAACACCACCAAGCAGATCCAGGGCGGCACGATCAAGGCCTATGCCGTCACCTCGCCGGAACGCCTCGATGTGCTGCCGGACGTCCCAACGACGACGGAAGGCGGCCTTCCCGAGGTGCAGGTGAGCATCTGGCACGGCCTCTACGCACCAAAGGGTACGCCGGCCGAGATCACCGGACGCCTGTCGAAATCGCTGCAGGTCGCGCTGAAGGATCAGAACGTCGCCGCCCGCTTCGCCGAACTCGGCACCAAGCCGTCGCCCGAAGCCGACGCGACACCGGCGGCGCTGAAGGCCAAGCTTGAAAGCGAGATCGGGCGCTGGAAGCCGATCATCGAAGCCGCCGGCCAGTACGCCGACTGAGGTTTTGGACGGGGCGCGATCGGCGCCCCGTTTTTGCTTCGGCCCCGTTTTGCGTTGCAACGGCGCGCCCGGGGTGCGCACCTGAGAGGAACGTGATGAAGCCCTTCGCAATCGACACGACCAACGGCATATGCGCCGCGCTGTTCATCGCCTTCGGCGCATTTTTCGCGCTGCAGTCGCTCGGCCTCGAAATCGGCAGCGCCTTCCGCATGGGACCGGGCTATTTCCCGCTGGCCCTGGCGATAGTGCTGCTTCTGCTCGGCGTTATCATCCTCGTCCAGGCTGTGCGCTTCGAGAGCGAGGCGATCGGCCACATCGCGTGGCGCGGCATGCTGCTCATCCTCCCCGCTCCGATCTTCTTCGGCCTGACGGTGCGCGGTCTCGGCTTCATCCCGTCGATCTTCCTGACGGCGCTGATCGCATCCTTTGCCAGCGCCCGCATGAAACCGCTGACCGCGCTCGTGTTATCGGCCGGCCTGACGCTGTTTGCCTCACTCGTCTTCAGCTACGCACTCGGCCTGCCGTTCCGACGCTTTGGCCCGTGGCTGCCATTGTGAGGAGACGACCATGGAGCTCCTCGCCAACTTGGTGCTCGGCTTTTCGACGGCGACATCGCTGACAAATCTCGGTTTCTGTCTGATCGGCGTCCTTCTCGGCACGCTGATCGGCGTCCTGCCCGGCATCGGCGCCACCGCAACCATCGCCATGCTCTTGCCGATTACGTTCCAGATAGGCGACCCGGTTTCCTCTCTCATCATGCTCGCCGGCATCTATTACGGCGCGCAATATGGCGGCTCCACCACCGCCATTCTCATCAATATGCCCGGCGAATCCTCGTCAGCCGTCACCGCAATCGACGGCTACCAGATGGCCAAGAACGGCCGCGCCGGGGCGGCACTCGCGATCGCGGCGATAGGCTCGTTCTTTGCCGGCACGGTGTCGACCTTCCTGGTCGCCATCTTTGCTCCGCCGCTGACGGCGATGGCGCTGGAATTCGGCGCGGCCGAGTACTTTTCGCTGATGGTCGTCGGCCTCGTCTCGTCCGTCGCGCTCGCCCACGGCTCGATAGTCAAGGCGCTAGCCATGGTTGTGCTCGGCCTGCTGCTCGGCATCGTCGGAACCGACATCTATACCGGCACGCCGCGCTTCACGCTCGGCATCACGCAATATGCCGACGGGCTGAATTTCGTCGCGGTAGCGGTCGGCGTCTTCGGCGTCGCCGAGATCCTGCGCAACCTCGAGAACGAGCATGAGCGCTCCGTGCTGATCCGAAGAGTCTCCGGCCTCATGCCCACCGGCGAGGATTTTCGGCGCATGGCCGCGCCCATCATGCGCGGAACGATCATTGGTTCGGCGCTCGGCATCCTGCCGGGAGGCGGCGCGATCCTTGCAGCCTTCGCCTCCTACACGGTCGAAAAGCGCGTATCGAAAAAACCGGGGGAATTCGGCAAGGGCGCCATCGAAGGCGTCGCCGGGCCGGAATCGGCCAACAATGCCGGCGCGCAGACCTCCTTCATCCCCATGCTGACGCTTGGCATTCCGGCCAATCCGGTAATGGCGCTGATGATCGGCGCGATGATCATCCAGGGCATCGTGCCCGGCCCCAATGTCGCGACCGAACAGCCGGAGCTGTTTTGGGGCATCATCGCCTCAATGTGGATCGGCAACCTGATGCTGATCATCCTCAACCTGCCGCTGATAGGGCTTTGGGTGAAGCTCCTTACGATCCCCTATTACGTGCTGTTTCCGATCATCATGGCGTTCTGCTCGATCGGCGTCTACAGCGTCAACACCAATGTTTACGACCTCTACGCCGTCGCCTTCTTTGGCTTGCTCGGCTACCTCCTGACCAAGCTGCGCTGCGAACCCGCGCCACTGCTGCTCGGCTTCGTGCTCGGCCCGTTGCTTGAGGAAAACTTGCGTCGCGCCATGATTCTGTCGCGCGGCGACCCGAGCACCTTCGTGACGAGACCGATCAGCGCCAGCCTGCTCTTCATCGCGCTCGCCGTGCTCGTCATCGTCTTCCTGCCCGCGGTCAAGAAGAAGCGTGAAGAGGTGTTTGTGGAGGAAAATTAAGTCATTGAATTTTCGTTGCGATTTTTGAATTCGGCGTTTTGACCGCAGGCGCCGTCGGCTGGCGCTATCCGCTACACTCTGACTAGCTGACACCAATCGCTCGGTCCTCAGTTTCGTCGAGCGGCGCGAGCTCGATCAGCGGCGCCGGCAGGTCGGTGGTCTTTTCCTTGGACTTGCAGATATCGGCGATGACACAGACCGGGCAGTCGGGCTTGCGCGCCTTGCAGACATAGCGGCCATGCAGGATCAGCCAGTGATGGGCGTGCCGCATGTATTCGGCGGGGATGACTTTTATCAGCCCCTGCTCAACCTGTTCCGGCGTTTTGCCGGGCGCCAATCCAATACGATTGCCGATGCGAAAGATATGCGTGTCCACCGCCATCGTGTGCTGGCCGAAGGCTACGTTGAGCACGACATTGGCGGTCTTGCGTCCCACGCCCGGCAGCTTGACCAGCTCGTCCCGATCTTCGGGCACGTTGCCGGCATAGTCGTCGATCAGTGCCTTCGAGAGCGCGACCACGTTCTTGGCCTTGTTGCGCCACAGGCCTATGGTGCGGATGTAGTCGCCGACCTTGGCCTCACCGAGCGCCAGCATCTTCTGCGGTGTATCGGCGACCGAAAACAGCGGCTTCGTTGCCTTGTTGACGCCGACATCGGTCGCCTGCGCCGACAGCACCACCGCGATCAGCAGCGTGAAGGGATTGACATAGTCGAGCTCGCCCTTCGGCTCGGGCCGCTGCACGGAAAAACGCCGGAAGATCTCATGCACCTCGGCGGGCGTGTAGAGCGAGCGCAGCCCGCCCTTCCGGGACGGCGTCTTTGCTTTCGCACTGCCGCCTGAGGCGGAGGCTGACGGCTTTTTGACGAGGAAGGAGTTTTTGGACTTGGGCGGCGCCATTCCCTTCCTATAATATTTCCCTATGAGCGACACAAACGCCTCGTTCGAAGCCGACAAGCCATTCTTCCAGGCCCTGCTGACGCCGCATCGCTCCCTCGGTCGGACCGGCTTTCTGATATTGATGGGCGCGCTGATGTTCGGCTGGGCGATCACCGGCGCGATCTTCCTGGCACATGGCGCATGGCCGGTCTTCGGCTTCTTGGGGCTGGACGTGGTCGCCGTCTACATCGCCTTTCGCGTCAATTACCGGGCGGCCCGCGCCCGTGAGGAAATATCGGTCTCGCGCACCAGGCTTGACATCCGCAAAACGGCGCCGTCGGGCCGCTTCGAGGATCATCGCTTCAACCCGTTCTGGACCCGCTTTTCGATCGCCCGCCATGCCGAGATCGGCATCACCAAAATGGCCGTCGAGGCGCAAGGCGAAAGCGTTTCGATCGGGTCTTTCCTGGATCCCGGTTCCCGCGAAAGCTTTGCTGCTGCCTTTTCGCGCGCACTGGCGACCGCCAAGGCGCGTTGAACTGGCACGGCGCCCGGCGGCTTGCCGTAGAGCGTCATCAGCAAGGCCTTTCTACCCCGGTCAAATCTATCTTTTCGCCGGCCGTCATCGCCCTTCGGCTCGAAGCCTGCTCGATCTGGGTAGGGGCCGGAGGAAGGCAAGTTTCGGGTGGTAGCCATGCGCGGGAAGACCGATATTCGCGGCCGAGCAGATAGCCATGGGAGATATTGCCATGAACGTCCAGATGACCATGAATACCCGGATGGAACCGTCAGCGATCCTGCAGAACGACATCACGCCCGTGGGCAGCGACTACGAAATCGTGCGCCGCGCCATCGAGAAGATCAGCCTCGACTATCGCGACCAGCCCTCGCTGGAGGTCCTGGCCGAGGCGGTCGGCGAGACGCCGACGGGCCTGCAGAAACTGTTCACGCGCTGGGCCGGCCTGTCGCCCAAGGCCTTTCTGCAGGCGGTGACGCTCGACCATGCGCGCAGGCTGCTTGATTCCGGCATGCCGCTGCTCGAAACCTCGTTCGAGCTCGGCATGTCGGGCCCCGGCCGGCTGCACGACCTCTTCGTCACGCACGAAGCGATGTCACCCGGCGACTACAAGACCCGTGGCGCCGGCCTGACCATCCGCTACGGCTATCATATCTCGCCCTTCGGCATTGCGTTGATCATGGTCACCGATCGCGGGCTGGCCGGCCTGGCCTTCTGCGACGCCGGCGGCGAGCGGGCCGCCTTCGCCGATATGTCCGGCCGCTGGCCGAACGCAGCTTACGTCGAGGACATGTCGGCCACCCAGCCCTATGCCGCGCGCGTCTTCGATCCGACAAAATGGCGTGCGGACCAGCCGCTGCGCGTGGTGATGATCGGCACCGATTTCCAGCTGCGCGTCTGGGAGGCGCTGCTGCGAATTCCGATGGGCAGGGCCTGCACCTATTCCTCGATTGCGGCAAGCATCGGCGCGCCGAGCGCCAGCCGGGCCGTCGGTGCGGCGGTGGGCGCCAATCCGATGTCCTTCGTGGTTCCTTGCCATCGTGCGCTCGGCAAGTCCGGCGCCCTCACCGGCTACCACTGGGGACTGACGCGCAAGCGCGCCATCCTCGGCTGGGAGGCGGGACAAATGGCGTCCTGAAACTTCGTTTTTTCCGCGCGCCATTGCGAAAACCGTGGATCTGAATATAGGTAAGTATAATCGAAAACAATACATCCGAAATATCGGGAAATGCAACCGGAGACAACCTCAGGTTTCGCCGGTTGTATTTTGAATTGTTTGCAGTCGTTATCTTGTTTAACACTAAATTAACCACGATAAACGGATGATACCTCTGTACTGAGCCGCATTTGCTAAGGGCACAGATATGCGGAAAGTTCGTCGGGCATCGCAGGTTCTGACGCTTGCAGACGGGCTTCACCTTGCCCGGCGTCACCCTGCCCCAGGGCCGAGGACGAGGTTCAGCTTCCGACGGCACGACCTGCCGCTCGGCCGTTTCCGGCAGCGGCGCCTATCTGGACGTCGGCGTCATCCGCGTCAACAGCAACCACCAGTCGAACAGCAACCTCGCCACTTACGGCGGCGTAGTGGTCCCGATCGGGCGGACGCCGAAGCGCGTCGATTGCGGCCGCCTCTACGAACTCGAGGTCGAGCGCCTGCAGCTTGAATTGAAGCTGCTCAAGATGGGTCTCGACGCCGACGGCCAGACGGGAAGCGTGGCTGCTCCCAATCCCGCGACCACCTCCGCTGCCGCATCGACTGGATGGGCTAACGAAGGCTGGAGCATCAGCACGATCCTCAACCTGCTCGACTGCTATTCCGTCTCGGCACCGGCGCCGATTGCCTTCACGTCCGCGCCGAGCGGCGGCGACACCGACGTCACCTTCGCCACCGTCTTCCGCCTCGATGGCTCAGGCTCGGACATCCCGGGCAGTTCGCCGCAGCGGGTGACCAACGGCACTCACACCATCCAGGTCGATCTCACGGCCACGAAATCGCCGGGCATCTTCCCGGCCGGCAACTACCAGGGCACGGTGACGGTGCGCTGCGAATGATGCTGTGGGCCGGTGCGGCGCACAACCGGCTTGATCTGGCAATAGACGGTCTTTGCGGCTAGCCTCCCGCGCAAGCAACTGCGTAAATGCAAGGACTTGCGGCATCGGCCTTCGATCGAAGGCTCGCCCGCTCGTGCAGGAGGCCTTTCTTGATCATCATCGTCGGCTCGATCAACCTCGACCTGATCGCCAATGTCGACCGTTTGCCTGAACCCGGCGAGACGGTCCGCGGCTCCGGCTTTGCCACCGCTCCCGGCGGCAAAGGCGCCAACCAGGCGCTGGCCGCGGCCCGCGCAGGCGCTGAGGTGCGCATGGTCGGCGCCGTCGGCAAGGACAGCTTTGCCGCCGAAGCGCTGGCGCTGCTGAAGGCCGGCGGTGTCGATCTTTCCGGCGTCGGCGAGAGCTTCGCCTCCACCGGCACAGCGCTCATCCTGGTCGGCGCCGACGGCGAGAATGTGATCGCCGTCGTGCCGGGCGCTAACGATTCTGTACTGCCCGGCGACATCGCCAAGGCGTATCTGAAGAAGGGCGATGTCGTGCTTTTGCAGCACGAGATCCCGCTGCCCACGGTCGAAGCGGCGCTTGATGCAACCCGCGCGGCGGGTGCCGTCAGCGTGCTCAACACCGCGCCTTTCCGCCCCGAGGCGGCCGGCTTTCTCGGCAAGGCCGACTACGCCGTCGCCAACGAGACCGAGTTCGACCTCTATGGCGAGGCGCTGGTGCTCACCGGCCGCGACCGGGAGGCGCGGATGCGCGACTATGCCGAAAAGACAGGCCGCGCCATCGTCGTGACGCTCGGCGGCGACGGCGTGCTGGCTGCCACTCCCGACCATTTCATCACCGTCCCGGCACTGAAGATAACTCCGGTCGACACGGTCGGCGCGGGCGACACCTTTTCCGGCTATTTGGGCGCCGGCCTGTCGTCCGGCCTCCCGCTCGAACAGGCGCTCACGCGCGCCGCGGCGGCAGGCTCGCTCGCATGCTTGAAGCCGGGTGCGCAGCCGGCGATTCCGCTGGCGAAGGATGTCGACGCGGCCTTGGCCGCGCGGTGACGGCGATGCGCCCGTCGACGAAACACGCCGTGCCGCCGGCAAGCGACATCTGTCGCTTGTCCGCCGTAGAACTTACCGACACGATCAGGCAGCGCCGTCTGTCGGCGCGCGAGGTCGTCAGCGCCTTTCTCGACCGCATCGATGCTGTGAACCCGCTGGTCAACGCCATCGTGTCGCTGCGCGAGCGCGCCGATATCCTGGCGGAAGCCGACAGGGCGGACGCCCATTTGGCACGGGGCGGCGCGGCCGGATCGCTGTTCGGCCTGCCGATCGCCATCAAGGACCTCGCCCTGACCAAGGGCTTAAGAACAACCTTCGGCTCGCCGATCTTCGCCGATTTCGTCCCGCAAGAGGACGATTTCTTCGTCGAGCGCCTGCGCAAGGCCGGCGCCATCATCATCGGCAAGACCAATGTTCCGGAATTCGGGCTGGGCTCCAACACCTACAATCCGGTCTTCGGTCCGACGCTCAATGCCTTCGATCCGACGCTCACCGCCGGCGGCTCGAGCGGCGGCGCTGCGGTGGCGCTGGCGCTCGACATGTTGCCGGTCGCCGACGGCAGCGATTTCGGCGGCTCGCTGCGCAATCCGGCGGCCTACAACAACGTCTATGGCTTCCGCCCCTCGCAAGGGCTGGTGCCGGCCGGCCCCGACATCGATGTCTTCCACGCCCAGATGGGCGTCGAAGGGCCGATGGGCCGGAATGTGCGCGACATCGCGCTGCTGCTCGATGAGCAGGCCGGCTATCATCCGCGGGCGCCATTGTCGCATGACAAGCAGGGCTCGTTTCTCGAAGGCCTGCGGGAGAAAGCCACCGGCGGCCGCATCGCCTGGCTCGGCGATTTCGGCGACCATCTGCCGATGGAGCCAGGCATTCTCGACCTGTGCGAGGCCGCCCTTGCCCGCTTCGCGGACGCCGCGTTCCACAGCGAAACGCTGGTGCCGGATGTCGATTTCGAGGCGCTCTGGCAGGCTTTTGTCACCTTGCGCCAGGCGAGCAGCGGCTGCGGACTGAAGGCGCATTATGACGATCCGGAAAAGCGCAGGCTGCTGAAGCCGGAGGCCATTTGGGAAGTTGAGCAGGCGATGCGCCTTACCGCGCCCCAGGTCCATGCCGCCTCGGTCCGGCGCACCTCATGGCACCGCACGCTGCTGTCGCTGTTCGAGCGCTTCGACCTCATCGTGCTACCGACCGCCCAGGTCTTCCCCTTCGAGGTCTCGACGCATTGGCCGCGCGAGATCGTCGGACGGCCGATGGACAGCTATCACCGCTGGATGCAGGTCTCCGCCTTTGCCACGCTCGGCGGTTGTCCGGCGCTCAACGTGCCGGTCGGCTTCGACGGCAAGGGCCGGCCGATGGGAATGCAGTTGATCGGCCAGCCGCGCGGCGACCTGGCGGTCCTCCAGGCCGGCGCCGCCTATGAGGCGACGCTGCCCTGGCCGGCGGGGGCTGCCTGACGGGCTCAACCGGCTGGCGCTTGCGCCCGCGTCAACTCCGTGCATTGATCGCGCTCCGCGCCTGTCGGCGCGATCCTGTTCGAGGGAAAACATGTCGCTGGAACTCTACGCCGCCTATGTCGTCGCCTGCATCGTCATCGTCCTGGTACCCGGGCCGACGGTCACGCTGATCATCGCCAACAGCATCCGCCATGGCTCGCGCGCCGGGCTTGCCAATGTCGCCGGCACCCAGGCGGGGCTCGCCATCATGATCGCCATCGTCGGCATCGGCCTCAACACGCTGATCGCCGGCATGGGTCACTGGTTCGAATGGGTGCGGCTGATCGGTGCGGCTTACCTCATCTGGATGGGTGTGCAGATGCTCCGCGCCAAGGGAGCCCTGAACCCCGATGGATCGGCCAAGAAACCGCGCGGCGGCTTCTTCCTGCAGGGTTTCCTGGTGGCGATTTCCAATCCGAAAACGCTTGTCTTCTTCGGCGCCTTCTTCCCGCAGTTCATCGCGCCACAGGGCAATTACACGCTGCAAATCGTGGTCACGGGCCTGACCGCGATGGTCTTCGCCGCCATGTCGGATTCGACCTACGCGCTTGCCGCCGGCCGCGCCGGGCGCATGCTCTCGGCCAGCCGCGTTAAGCTGATGTCGCGGATCAGCGGCAGCTTCCTGGTCGGCGGCGGGCTCTGGCTGGCGTTCTCCAAGGCGAAATGAGAGCGAATACTCTGGTCGCAGTTATTTTTGACGCCTATTGAATAGTTGTGCTTGGCAGCACACTTTTTCAGGATGAACAAGTCAAACGTTTCCTTCCGGAATCGCTTGCTTATTTGGCAATACGAGTGCAGCGACGCCGTGATCGGCGTCGCTTTCTTCTGCGCATTTGCGGCTACGAATCCATCGCCATCGTTGAGCTTCAGGCCAATCCGGTCATCGCCACTCAACGCGTGATGGGCGTGGTCGAATACGTCAGGGTGAAGCCCATCAATCCGTACGGCACGATCGGCCACAATCTATACTACACCTACGATCTGCGCCTTGATGACGACAACACACGGATATCTGTCGACGACGATGTGAGGCGACCCCCATCTTGTCGGCTCCGTCCTTCCCATCGAGCGACAGCACCACAAGCACGGTGTCGACACCTATCGGTTGCTCAACGGGTGACGACGTGTGCTCGCTTGGCCGCTTTGACAGTCAGGTGAGCCGCCCCAGCCGCTCCACCAGCAGCGCGAAGAACGCATCGTGGTCGATATCGCACATGACCATGGCGTTCTTCTCGCGCTTGGTGACGCCCCACCAGTCGATCACCGTCATGCCCATGGTCAGCTCGGAGCTGGTCTCCACGCTGACATTGCAGCGGCGACCCTTGAACAGCTCCGGCTTGATGAGATAGGCGATCACGCACGGATCGTGCAGCGGCCCGCCGTCGGTGCCGTATTTCTCCTCATCGAAGCGCTCGAAGAACTCCAGCATCTCGGCGGTTGCGGTGCCGACCTTGGTGCCGAGCTGGCGGAAGGCCTGGATGCGCTTGGCCGAGGTCAGTGCCTTGTGGGTGACGTCGAGCGGCATCATCACGATCGGAACGCCCGACTTGAACACCAAATCCGCCGCCTGCGGGTCGACGTAGATGTTGAATTCGGCGGCAGGCGTGACGTTGCCGCCCTCGAAAAAGCCGCCGCCCATCAGCACGATCTCCTTGAGACGCGGCGCGATCCGCGGCTCGCGGATCAGCGCCAGCGCGATGTTGGTGAGCGGCCCGAGTGGGCACAACGTGATCGTGCCCGCTTCCTCGCGCATCAGCGTCTCGACAATGAAATCGACCGCGTATTGCTCCTGCAGCGGCATGGTCGGCTCGGACAGCTGGGGTCCATTGAGGCCGGTCTTGCCATGCACGTCCTCGGCGGTGACCAGCTCGCGCGCCAGCGGGCGGATGGCGCCGGCATAGACCTTGACGTCGGGCCGGCCGCCGAGCTCGCAGATCTTGCGCGCATTCTTCTCCGTGAGCTTCAGCGGCACGTTGCCGGCAACGGCGGTAATGCCGACGACCTCCAGCTCGGCGCTGCCGAGCGCCAGCAATATGGCGACGGCATCGTCCTGGCCGGGATCCGTGTCGATGATGATCTTTCGTGACTGGGGCATTTCAATTCCTTTGGGGAGTCTTTTTGGGCGGGGTTTTGACGGCTTGAACTTGATCGCGCGGCGGACCATATCAAGACCATCGGGAAAAATGCCATCCGGGTTTTTCCGGTTTGTGTCGCTCTTAAGAGGACAGTGTAACAATGAGTCGAATGACGCCCTTCTCCAGCCCGCTTCTTCTGGGCTTCGACGCCATGGAAAAGACGCTCGAACGTCTGGCGAAGTCGGGCGACAGCTACCCTCCGTATAACATCGAGCGTCTGGGCGCCTCGGACGGCAAGGCCGAAAGGCTGCGCATCACGCTTGCCGTGGCGGGTTTCGCAGAGAACGACCTCGATGTCACCACCGAGGAAAACCAGCTGATCGTGCGCGGCCGTCAGACCGACGACACCGAGCGCGAGTTCCTCCACCGCGGCATCGCCGCACGCCAGTTCCAGCGCTGCTTCGTGCTGGCCGACGGCATGCGGGTGGTCGGCGCGGAATTGAAGAACGGCCTTTTGTCGATCGATCTCGACCGTCCGGAGGCCGAGCGGCTGGTACGGAAAATAAACATATCGGTGAAAGACTGATCTTTGCCGATGGCTCTAATGCGGGACGGCCGGAAGTGGCGTCCTTGCGCCAAGGAGGCTTGTAATGACCAGAATTGACGAAACCCTGACCATGACCAGCGGCGAATTCGCCCATCTCGGCGAAGGTTCGGTCGCATATCTGAGGAAAATATCGAGCGACGATTTGCGCGGCCGCTTCCCCGGCCTCGGCGAAATCGCGCCCGGGCTGGAAC
>NZ_RZST01000111.1:0-16125 GCF_003997575.1 Mesorhizobium sp. M1A.F.Ca.IN.022.07.1.1 | reverse complement strand
ATGCTCATCCTGCTCGAGGCGAGGCGCGTTGGGCAAGCTGGTGTCGAGTGTCCAAAAAGATCTGGTCGCTTCGCTGCTGACGTTCATTGTCTGCCTCGTCGAAACGAAATCGGATGCCCGCGCCGAATGCTGCTCGGCCGGGTTGCAGATCATCGTGACCGGCTCCACCCTAACGGCTAGGTGCTCTTGAGCGTTCCGTTCATCCCGTTCGGGTAAAAGCCGCCCTTGCCCACACCCGACTGATCGGTCAGATAGACGATGCGCAGCACCTCCTGCGGCGTCCTTGTGAAGGCAATCGCATCCGGCGTCGAAGGAACGACGTTGGCCTTGCCGTCGACCTGAATGCCCTGGTCTTTGTCCTCGTTCCCATCGATCTTGTCGCGTGCGTCGGAAACTGCATTCGCCGCCTTCCAGGCCTTCTCGCCCATGCGATAGAGCGACGACCGCGCCATTCCCATGTGATAGGCCTCGACCGCGAGAATTCCAGCCGCGGCAGCGAGGAATTCCTTGTTCTTCAGGACAGTTGCCGCACCGGCGTAGGCCGTCACACCGACGTCCTCGAACAGCATGCCGCCGAGCACGAAATTCATCTGGTTGCCAAACGCATCGAAATCGTCGCCGAGGCCGGCCGCCTTGGCGACCGCGGCAAAGCCGGCATCGAAATCGATCGCCGGCCGGTCCACCGCGTTCGACGCCAGCGTCTTGCGATAGAACCTGACATGGGCAAGTTCGTTTTCCGCGACCTCGCGCATGAATTCACCGAGCGCGGGCGTATCGAAGGCAACCTTTTTGCCGCCGACGACATCGCCGGGTTTGGAACCGATGTCCGAGTCATCGATGCCTTTTCCCGTGGTGCCGCGGAGGTAATATTCAGCCTCCATATATTCCAGGTTGAGCGCGAAGCGGAAAATGTCTTCGTCCTTTATGTCGTCCTGCGCGGCAGCAGACGAAGTCGAAGCAACGCCGGCCGCTGAAGCAATGGTCGCTCCAAGACCGATTTGCAGTGCCCGGCGGCGACAAACATGAAGTGAAGGCGTGACAGCGGTCATAGCTTCCTCCCGAAGCCCGCCTGTCAACCGGTTTGGCCTCAATGAGCGGGCCAGCCGCCAAACTTCGCAGAAGGCAGAATGTTCCTGAAAAGAAGCCGATATGGCTTTGCCTGGGGGAGCCTGATGCGGCCGCGATACGGCTCGCGTGGCGCCGGTGCGGTTTTGCGCAGCCAATGGCTCGAGCCCTGTCGCCCAGGTCGGCGCCGGGCTTGCAGGCAGGGCGGCGACGGGCGCCTCGCCGCGACCTCCGGGCCATGAACAAGGCCCAGGAGATCGCCTGCCGCGCTCGGCTTCGCGCTCCAGCCTGACGAGAGCTCAAGCCGCCAGCTCCACCTCACGGGCTGCGACGATCATGACGCCGGCGAGCAGGCCGTAGGCGGCTTGCCAGGCCTCGCGGACCTGAGGCGTGAAGGCCTCGCCCAGGCCCGCCTCCAGCGTCTCGATCAGCGCCTGGCCGACGATCGGATAATGATGCTCCTCGACGCCATAGCCGACATGGCACCTGGCGAGATCCTGCACGGCGGGCAGGATGGTCTCGGCGCGGGAAAGGCCATGCACGACGAAGCCCAGCGCCGCCATCAGCTTGGCGCCCTGCCTGCTCATGTCCGTTGCGCGAAACAGCCCCTTGAGGCTGGCGTCAATGGCAAACAGCTTCTCGTAGAACAAGGCCGCGGCCGCCTCCTTGATCGGCACGACCTCGCGAAAACTGTCCTGCACAAGCCTGATCTGGTCGGGTGTCATCGGCGTGCTCCTCCGCATTTGCTAGGCTGCAAACATCCGGCGCGAGCGTTTCGCTGGCATGCCGGTTGTGGAGCGGGTGTGTTTCAGGCGTGTGTTGGGCGGGTATCGTGTTGCGGAAACTCCACCTCGGCTGCCATCAGCCGCTTCGCCGCATCCGCCGCGGCGCTGCAATAGCTCTGGTCGCCGTGGATCAGGATCATCACCATGGCGCCCTCGATCAGCAGGAATAGCTCGCGGGCCCGCTCCTTCGGCGACGGCACCTTCGCTTCGGCGAGCAGCATTTCCAGATGACGCTCCATCAGCGCCTTGTGCTGGCGCGCGATCACGCGCGCGGGGTGGCCGGACAGGTCGGCAAGCTCGATCGCCAGCCGGGTGAAGCCGGAGCCCGCCCAGCGCGGCTTGGACGACCACTTGACCAGCCCCTCGAAAAGCTTGTCGATCAGCACGTCCGCGCCGCCCGAAAACTCGATGCCGTAATTCTGGAAGTCGGCGAATGTACGCTCATGCTGCGAAGCGAGCACGGCGGTCAAGAGCGCGTCCTTGCTGTCGAAATGATAGTAGAGCGTGCGCTTGGTGACGCCGGCGGCATCGGCGATCTCGTCCATGCCAACGCGGAAAAAGCCCCGGCGGCGAAACAGCTTGTAAGCCGCCTGGAGGATCTCGGGCCTGGTCTCGTCGGACGCTCTGGGCATGGGGCGCGCTGCCGTTGCCGTAAGTATACTCGCTAGTGAATTTACATCAGCGGCCACGCGACCTTCAATAATCAGCATTCGCTAATATTTTATGGGAGGACGACGATGGAACGAGCAGTCCCCACGCCACTCGATGTTCCGACGGGCATCGTGACTTTGCCCGACGAGATCAGGGCAACATCGGCGGCGCCGCAACTGCTCAAGGGCATGACCTGCATCGAGGACCTGCGCCGGGCCGCGAGCCGCCGCGTGCCGCGCGTCTTCTTCGACTATGCGGAGTCCGGCTCCTATGCCGAGCAGACGCTGCGCGCCAACCGCGCCGACCTGGAGCGCATCACGCTCAAGCAGCGCGTCCTGGTCGATGTCGAGCAGCGCGACACGGCAACCACGATCCTCGGTGAGAAGGTGTCGCTGCCGATAGCCCTTGCACCGATCGGCCTCGGCGGCATGCAATGGGCCGATGGCGAGATCCTCGCCTGCCGGGCGGCAAAAGCCGCGTGCATTCCCTATACGATGAGCACGATGTCGATCTGCTCGATCGAAGATGTGGCGCAAGCTGTCGGCAAGCCATTCTGGTTCCAGCTCTATGTGATGAAGGATCGCGGCTTCGTGCGCTCGCTCATCGAACGCGCCGACGCCGCGCGCTGCAGCGCGCTGGTACTCACGGTCGACCTGCAAGTGCTGGGCCAGCGCCACGCCGATGTCAGGAACGGGCTTTCGGTGCCGCCGGCGCTCAAACTTCGCACGATCGTCGACATCGCCAGCCGCCCGGCCTGGGCGGCCCGCATGCTTTCGGCCAAACGCTGGACCTTCGGCAACCTCGCCGGCCATGTGAAGGGCGAGGACAGCATCAAGGCGGTGGCGGATTGGGTGGCGCATCAGTTCGACGCGACGCTGAGTTGGAGCGATGTCGACTGGATCAGGAGCATCTGGCCGGGCAAGCTGATCCTCAAGGGCATCCTCAATGTCGACGACGCGCGCAGCGCCAGCAGGGCCGGCGCCGACGCCATTGTGGTGTCCAACCATGGCGGCCGGCAGCTTGACGGCGCGCCGTCAACCATCTCGATGCTGCCGAGGATAGCGGACGCGGTGGGCTCCGATGTCGAGATGCTGTTCGACGGCGGCGTGCGCTCAGGCCAGGATCTGATGCGGGCGCTGGCTCTCGGTGCCCGAGCCTGCCTGGTCGGACGCGCCTATATCTACGGCCTCGGCGCCGGCGGCGAGGCGGGCGTGGCGACGGCAATCGACATTCTGCGCAAGGAGTTGTCCGTCACCATGGCGCTGACCGGGACAACGAGCGTCGCGGAGATTGATGGCCGAGTGCTGAATTGAGCCGATCATCTCCCGTTCGCGGCGGGAAGGTGCCGAAGGGCGGCGCTAACGTTAGCCATTCGATATGCACCCCCCCGCTGGTCTACCGACCATCCCCCCCCAAGGGGCGCCTTCAGGAGCCAAGCGTCACTTCGCAGGAACGTGGGCCTGCCCTACTCGCACTGCCGGCGCGGGCCGCCGTCATAGGGCTGGTAAGTGTTGTCCTGCGGATCGTAGGAGCGATAGCGGCTGAAGCAGGAGTCGATATGATCGCCCGACATTTGCGGGCCCAGCAGCCGATCCCTGGAAGGCTGGTCTTCCGGCAAAATCTCTTCCGGCGGGCCGCCATAAGTCGTCGCGTAGCCGTCCCGTGTCGTGGCGTAGCCTTCCACCTCGGCCTGGTCGTCAGTCACCTCGCCTTGATTGTTCATCCAGGGCTGATCGGGTTGGTGCCCGTCGGTCGAGGCTGTGCGATCGCCGCCCGGATCGAAATAGGGCGAGATGCAGGGGCGAGTCTCCCCGCTGTAGGAGCGGTAGCTGTTTTCTTGCGGGCGGTAGCTGCGATAGCGGTTGGCGCACCATTCGAGATGCGCGGCGGGCAATTGTGCCTGCTGGGCCGGCGCCTGCTGCGAAGGCTGTTCAGCCGCATCGGCCTGGCCCGTCTGTGAACCATTGGGCGGAGAGATCTCGGGCAAGGGCTGCAACTGCCGCGGCGCGGCGGCTTGCGGCGTTGGGAGAGCTGCGGTCTGCGTGGCCGTATCCGCCGCTTTGGCCCCCTCGTCCGCCTTAACGGACGCGCCGGCGGCCTGCTGGGCCGGGATGCGCTCGAGATCCTGCTTCGCCGGATCGACGGGCCTGGCGTCCTTGGTCCAGAGCTCCGAAACGCCGATCGCCGGCGTTGCCTGGCGCACCGGCTTGGCGGCCAGCAGCCAAGTGGCGAAGGCGAGCCCTGAGGCAAACACGGCCAGGGTCAGCACGAAGCCGCCGACGATTCCCAACAATGCCTTCACGCTGCTCTCCTTCGACCCCCCGCTATACAATGCGGGGGGCGGGATGGGAGTTCCTCTGCCGCCTCTCGAGATGAGGAACTAGGCGACCACCTCGCCATACTCCCTCACCTTCCCGTCCTGCCCGCGAATCCGCCATGTCTCGCTGTCCCGGCCCTCGATGTGGCTGGGGCCGAGCGGCACCTTGCCGCCGCCATCGGGCAAATCGATGACATAAGTCGGGTTGCAGATGCCGGAGAGGCGCCGGCGCAGTTCCGCGGCCAGCGCCTGGCCCTCAGCAATCGTGGTGCGGCGGTGCGCCATGCCCGGCGCCAGATCACCATGGTGAAGATAGTAAGGTTTTACGCCCAGCCGATAGATCAGCTCGCGGCAGAGCTCTTCCAGCACCTCGACCTTGTCGTTGACGCCCTTCAAGAGAACGCTCTGGTTAAGCAGAACAAAACCCGCCTGACGCATGGTCCGGCAAGCCGTTTCGGTGGCCGGCGTAATCTCGCGCGGGTGGTTGAAGTGGGTGACGACCGTCACCATTAGTCTTCCCTGCAGGGATGCCGTCAGGCCGGGCGTGATGCGCGACGGCAGCGCCACGGGCACGCGGGTGTGGATGCGCAGGAGCCGCACATGCGGGATGGCCTCGATGCGGGCGCGGATTTCGGCGAGCGCCTTGTCGGGCAGCGACAGCGGATCGCCGCCGGTCAGGATCACCTCGCGGATCTCGCTATGTTGGGCGATGTAAGCGAGGGCTGGCTCCAGCGCCTCGCGCGTATAGCCGCGGCCGATCGAAGTCAGCGCCTCCTTGCGAAAACAAAAGCGGCAATAGACCGCGCATTGATAGGTCGGAAACAAGAGCACGCGGTCGGCATGGCGATGGGTCAGCCTGGGCACCGGGCTGAAGTCGTGATCGCCGATCGGATCGCCGAGCTCGCCCTCGGCAGTGATCAACTCGTCCGGCGACGGGATCACCTGCGCGCGGATCGGATCGTTCGGATCGTTCCAGTCGATCAGGTCGAGATAGGCTTTCGGCACGCGCACCTTGTGGGCGGCGGCGGCTTGCTGCGCAGCGGCGCGCTCGGCCGGTGAGAGCGGCAGGGCTGCGAGGTCGCGCACATGGCGCACGCCGGCACGCACGTCGTCCTGCCAGGCGGCGTCGGGTCCGCGCGCGGCTTCCTTGAGATCGGTATTTGAGGTCATTGGGGTCTCGGTACGAACTTGCGCGGGATATCGGCCGGATGGATGGCCGGGTCAATCGTTTTGGTTGCCGCAGAGCGGTGGAGTGGCGCGCGAGACCGGCCGGGCCTGATGCCCGGCTTGTCTCGTGGCTTTGAGCGCGACGAAATTGGCGCTAATTTGGCGCAGGCTTCGGGGGGCGAGACGAATGGATTTCAGCGCAGGCCATGGCTACCTTCTCATCGGTGGGCTCATCCTGGTCGGCGCCGGGCTGCTGATCATTTCGCTGATCGTCAATCTGCGCGTGGCGCACAGCGTGCGCGACGAACTGCGCCATCGCGAAAAGCTGCTGGAATATTATCGCAACATCTTTTCGCAGCTAGGCGTGATCCTGATCGGCATCGGCGTTTCGCTGTTCATCTTCTTCTTCCAGCAGAACTATCAGGACCAGCGCAAGCGCGAGACCGAGCTGCAGCAGGTTCTCGCCAAACTGGCGGCGCGCGTTGCCCGCGGCGCCCCCGTCATCGAAACGCTGGGCGAGTTCGACGAGATACTGGATGAGGGCAGCGCCTATGTCGGCCCCGAACACGGCGGAAGCAACGCCGCGATCACCGCCAGGGGAACGGAGCTCGCCAAGCAGGTCGAAAAGATCCTGCTGGTCGAACGTGATGTCGATGTTCGAGACTTCGAAATCCTGAACCTGTCGCGCGACCTCGAAGCCACCTTTGTCGTCAACGAGATCGATCCGACGCTGTGGTTCAACATCGTGCGCGACGAGAACGAGATCAAATACGCGACGACGCAGTTAGCCCTCGACTACAAGGACCTGCATGACGCGATCGGCGACGAGGCGTTGGAGGCCGCGGTCGCCAAGCCCGACAAGGAACCGAAGATCAAGCACGAGGTGCTCGACATCCTCTATGACGCCGACCTGCTGCGCCAGCGCAGCAGGCGGTTTCTCGCCCGCGCCTGCTGGCTCTTCAGCAAGGGCAAGAGTTTCGTCGCCCTTGCACCGGTTGATGCGATCGAGACTGACACCAAATCGCAGCAGGAATGGATCGACGCGCGAAATCGGTCCTGACGCAGACGAAGTCGGGCAGCGGCGACTGCTTCAAGCTGCTCCGCTACGGCCAGGCATCCTGAGCCCGCTGGTCTTTGCTTGATACATGTCGTTCACTCAGAATCGCCGCACGGCTCTGGGTGAAGCGATCAGTCCCCCACCCGCTGCAGCCTGCCCAGATGATTGTCGTCGAGGAACTCGATCGTCATCGCCGAGGCCTTGCCGTCGGGGCCGACGACGAAGCTCACGCCCGCCGGCCGGTCCGGCGTCTCGGCGTCGGGATGGGTCAGGAACAGATCGCCGTCGAAATGCGTCAGCGAATAGGACCGCGCTCCGGCCGGTCCGACCTCGAGCACAAGGCCGTCGCCCGCGCTCGACACGGTCACGCCGCCGATGAAGTCATTGCCGTAGCGGCCGGAATAGGCGCTGGCCGGCCGGGCCGGCCTTGGCGGAGACGGAGGCGCGGCATATTCGGCCTTGGCCGCGGCGATCGCCGGACCCAGCATCCCGGCATAGATTCTGTCCCAGGCCTCGACCCAGTCCTTTTCGACTTTTCCGTCGAAGACCAGATCGGCAAAGCTGTCGGACAACCCTTCCGGGACACCGGTCGGGAAGGCGTTCGCAAGGATAACGATGCCAAGCTTCTCCTGCGGAAACAGCGTCGCCACCGTACGCGCACCGACGCTGAAGGCGCCTGCATGGCCCCAGCTCAGGCCGTGCCGGCCGAAATCAATATTCCAGCCGAGGCCATAGAAAGACTCGCCTCCGGTTACGGGATTGCGGCCGAGCGCCATCTGGGGCAGATGCGTCTGTCGCAGCGCATCGGAAGCAATCAGCGTCCGGCCGGCATAAACCCCGTCGCCGAGCACCAGGCGCATCCATTGCATGAGATCGCGCGCGCTGGAATTCACGCCGCCCGCCGGCGCCTGAGGATCGACATTGCGCTTGACCTTTGCGGCCCAGACGCCGTCGATCTTGACATGCAGCGCGGCGCGATTGGCGCGGCTGATGAAGTCCGCGTGACGGGAGCTGGTCGCGGCCATTCCAAGCGGGCGGTAGAGCTTTTCCTCCGCGACCGTCTCCCAGGGCTTGCCTGTCGGCTTCGCGGCCGCGACGGCACCCTCGGTCAGCCCGAAATTGCTGTAGGAATAGCCGGCGCGAAAGCTCGACGATGGCGACACAAAGCGGAGGCGGCGAAGGATCTCGGCGCGGTCGTAGCCGATGCCCTCGAGGTCGTCTCCGGCAGTGCCGGGAAGGCCGCTGCGATGCGTGAAAAGATCGCGGATGGTGAGTTCGCCGGTGGGATAGGGATCGGCAAGGCGGAAGGCCGGATCGAGATCGGCGATCTTCGAATCCCAGGATACCACCCCGTCGCTGACCAGCGCGGCCACGACGGTAGCCGAGATCGGCTTCGAAAGGGAGGCGATCTGGAACACCGTGTCGGCGTCGACCGGCTCCGGTCTGCCGGCTTCGCGATGCCCGAAACCCTTGAGGAAGATCACCTTGTCGTCATGCACGACGCCGATGGCAAGGCCGGGGACCGCACCATCGGCGACGGCGGCTTGCGCCAGCGCTTCGAGCTTCGGCAAGGCGGCGGCGATGCGCGCGGGCGTGACGGGATCGGCCGATGCCGCGTGCGGCCAAAGCGCCAGTCCGGCGATGAAGGCCAAAACCGTCAAATGACAGAGATCCCGACCAAGCCGCATCGCGCGCTCCCTTCCCTGCATTCACCCTAAGATTGTACAGGCAGGCACCGGCTTGGCCAAGTCTTGCGCGGCCCTGATCATCCTCCCAATCGACTGGTGTGGCGCCGGGTGCGTCCCTCACCTCTGGGCCTGCGCCCGTCTTAGAAGATCCGGCCGTCCCCGACATCATGGCTGTGCTCTGGACACGAAAGCTTGCGTTCCTTCGCGCCCCCCTCTGTCCTGCCGGACATCTCCCCCACTTGGGGGGAGATCAGATGTGGCGCCGGCTTTCGCCAATCATCGCGGAAGGCCGGATATTAAATTCGGGTTCTCCCCGGGATTCCGCCACGCAAAAGCCGCCAAGTCAGGCGAAGGCCACAAGGGCTTTGGTTTGAATTGGGGTTATAGAATGCGGCTGGTCTGGGCGTTTTTGTTCGCGCTGGCGAGCGGCGTGGTTTTCGCGGCATCGCCGGAGGACGACTATATCGCCGCGCGCGACAAGGCGATTTCCGACATCGCGGCGCAGGAGAGCTCGAACGCGGAAGTGGAGGCGCTCGATGGCGCCAACACCAAGGCGCTGGCCGATCTGGAAAAGCGTCTTTCCGCCATTCTCGGCCCGCTTGCGGTCAAGGATTTTCCGGCAACCGGCACGATCAATCTGCAGAGCCTGAGCGCCTCCGATATTGGCTTCGGCATGCTGGACGGGCTGCGCTACGCCAAGAGCGATGCCGGCCCGAGCATCGTCGCGACGACCCGCGGGTTGGTCGAGCGCTGGCTGCGGTCCAAGGCTGACGAGGACGATGAAGGCCTGCGGCTGCCCGCCGGCATCGAGGAGGCGCTCAAGCTAGACTCCTTCTATACGCAGGCGATCGGCAGCGACGCCGCATTCGTGAAGACGCTCGACTTTTCACTGAAGAAGCCCGAAGGCGCCGATATCGCCGTCGCGCGGCTCGGCGGCTGGACGCAGGATGTCGGACCGATCTACGACCAGCAGGTCGTCGTCGCGGTCGTCAAGGGCGACCGCGTCCTGGTCGCCGAGGCGCCCGCCTCACCGCCCGTGCCGAAGATCGCGGCCTGCGAGGCGCTTTGGACCGCGGCGGACGCGGCTGCCCAGAAATTTCAGCAGGCCTATCAGAACTCGGACCTGAAGGACCAGCAGGCCTATGATTCCGCCAACGCCGCCTGGGAAAAAGGCGACGGCGATTATCGCGCCTGCATGGGCGAGCGCCTGCCGGGCGATCCGGGCTTCCCGGCACTGCTTGCCGAGGCCCAGCAGCTTGCTGACCGGATGACCGGCAAGTAGGCCCAGAGCGGTGAAGCGCTGAGCTGGCTACACCCTTCGTCAACTCGCGGCGGCTCTCATGTTGCGCCGGCGCCTCGCGGTGGGTCGCGCCGGCTCCACGATATGCCCGTTGGTGACATGCCCATTCGTCACGGGCACAACATCCTGCCGGGCCCGGGCGTCCGTCACCCTGTGCAGCCGCTCATAAGGCAGCAGCTCCTTGATGCGGGCATTCAGCGTCTCGACCTCGGCGCGCAGGTCCTCGCATTCCTGTTTCTGGATATCGAGCTGGATCTGCTCCGACGCCTGCTGCAGCGATAGCTGCGAGAGGTTGGTACTGATCACCGACAAATTCTTCTTGTCCAATTCGCTCTCGTTCCTGAGAACGGCAAGCTTCTCTTCCGCGATCTGCCGCTCGGTCACGGCGTCATTCAACTGCGCCCTCAGTCCTGTCGCCTCGGCGACCGCATCGGTCTTGTCGATGGAGGCCTGCTCGAGCCGCGATTGCAGCTCCTGGATTTCGGAGCGCAAGCCGCGCAGCTCCGCCCGGCTCCGCGCCAGCTCCGCCGCGCCATCGCTTTCGGCAATGCGGGCGGCTTCGGTTACCTCGGCAAGCTTGGCCTGCGTCGTCTCCAACGATTTCTGCAGCCGGGCCTCCTCCTTCTCGTGGCTGCCGAGCTGGGCCATAAGTTCGGCAATCCGCGTGGCTTCGTTGGCGTGGGTCGCCGCGAACTCGTCGAATTTGTGCCGGGCCTCGGCCTCGCGCTTTTGCGCCTGCTCCAGCTCGATCGAAAGCCCGACCTGCTTCTCGCGCAGCAGCTTGTTCTCGACAGCGCGCCTGTCGGCTTCGACGGTCTTGGCCGTCAGGGTCTTGACGATCTCACCGAACTCAGCCTCGCGCCTGGCGCTCTCATTGCCCATCTCGACCATTTCGAGCCGCGCCGCTGCAAGCGCCTCGCGCAGGGACTCCCTGTCCTGGACGAGACTTGCCTCGCGCTGCTGCCAGGCCTCGGCCGCGCCGTCGCGTTCGCGCTGCTTGCGCGTAGCGTCAAGCAATTGTTCCGACAAGGCCTTGTGTTCGGCGCCCAGAGCGGCGTTCTCCAGCTCCAGCTCATTGGCGCGCAGCGCATCGCGATGCAGGGCGTTCAGGATATCGCGCGTCATGTGGTGCGCTGTGGCGATCTCGGCCAGCCTTGACCCGATCTCCTCCAGATGACCCTGTCCGTCGCGGAAGAGTCCGGAAACGGCTTCCAAGGCGGCCAACCGTGTCTGGGTGTGCGGCGTCAGCCGGGAGGCGGAACCCTCGGACTGAGTCTCGCCCGGCGGATCCTCCTCGCTTGCCGCCAGGTCGGCGGCAGAATCGTATCCCGGGGACGTCTCTTCGTCAGCCGAAAGACATTCTTCGAAAGCCTCTGCCAGATCCGACTGGAGCTCTTGAAATTCCTTGTCTACGTCCTCGGCCCGTTTGATCAGGGATTTGAAATTCATAACGGCACACCTCTTACGCTCACACCCGCCGTATTACTTAACGAATTGCTAATCTAGCCCTTAACGTTCCGTACGGGAAGCCTGACCAAAAGAAGGAAGGAATTAAGGTTATCGCGGATTTCCAGAGGCTTGCGCGGTGTTCCGTCAGCGGCATCTGCGCTCAGCGCGGTAAACGGTTAGAATGGCCTGCGTCGGCCGCACGTCATCGAGCCGCAAGCGAGCACCTGGCGCCCGCTGCGGGCGGATCACTCGTTGAAAGGGAGCCGTTCCACGCTCCAGCCAGCACCTAGGCCAGCGTTGGCCGTTCCATCTAGCGCCGAGGTTCCGTCATGCCGCAGGGGCCGGACCGGTCGGTCCAACCCCTGCATCCAGGCATCAGCTCTTGATTTCGATACGCTTGGCCTGCGACTGCGCCTTCGCGGTCTTGGGCAGCATTACCGTCAGCACGCCGTTCTTGAAGCGGGCATCGATCTTGTCTTCTTCGATCTCGTAGCCCAGCGGGATTCGACGCTCGAAGCGGCCATAGATGCGCTCGGAGAACTGCCGCTCCTTGTCCTCCGTCTCGGAGCGCTTTTCACCCTTCAGCGTCAGCACGCCATCATCAAGCAGCACCTCGATGTCCTTCTCGTCCAGGCCCGGGACTTCGGCCGCCACCTTGATCTCCTTCTCGTTGTCGGAGATCTCAACGCTCGGCCAGCCGGCACCAAAGGCTGATACGCCGCCTAGGGACGGCAAGCCGGAACCGAAGCCCCGGAAGACGTCGTCGAACAGCCGATTCACCTCGCGATGCAGCGACAGGAAAGGATCGCGTTCGCCGTCGCGGAAGACACTTGGAACCTGGTTACCATTGTTTCGGCCCCAGGGAATCAGATCACGAACACTCATTTTTTCCTCCTTTCTGTTCATCCGGAAGACAAGGCCCACAAGCGCCGGGAACATCACCCGGCGCTTGGCGCAAAGCGCGGCGAGAAGGCTCAGGCCGCCTTGTTGTCGGCCTCGATTTTCTTTGTCGCGGCCTTTGGCGATGATTTGTCCGCCGTGATCTCGATCCGGCGCGGCTTCATTTCTTCCGGGATCTCGCGTTTGAGGTCGATCGTCAGCAGGCCATTGACGAGGCTCGCATCGACGACCTTGACGTGATCGGCAAGCTCGAAGCGACGCTGGAATGCGCGGCCGGCAATGCCGCGATGCAGGTACTCGCCGTTGTCCTCGCCTGCCTTTTGGCCAGAAACCATCAGCATGTTCTGCTCCTGGGTAATGGCCAGTTCGTCCTGGCTGAAGCCTGCCAGGGCCATGGTGATGCGGTAGTCGTCCTCGCCGCTCTTGGCGATATCGTAGGGCGGCCAGTTGTCAACGGTTTCGATGCGGCTTGCGGTCTCGAGCGCGTTCAGCATTCGATCGAAGCCGATGCTCGACCGGAACAGGGGAGAAAAGTCGAAACTGGTTCTCATAGCTACATCCTCCATTGAGCAACATAGATACGAGGAGCGCCAAGGCAGCGGCGCTCCTTGACCTTGCCGGCCACTTCAGGCGCCGGCAGGTTCGATTTGGGAATTGATTCCTTTGCCGTCAAGAGGTCCGGGGCGCGCCCGTCAAAGCTGCATAATTACCTTTGTTTTCACGGCGCTAGCACTCGGCTGTTGCGAGTGCCAAAAAATTTCTTGCGGCCTCTTGAAACCGGCGCGTGCAAAACCAAATCCACATGCGCGAGGCCGAAAGGATCGCGAGCCCCGCTCCGGTCCTTCCGGTCCGGAGTGGAGGAACCTCTCAAAATCTGTTTGTCCCGAAGGAGAACGATATGAAGTTCCATCCATTGCATGACCGCGTTCTGGTCCGCCGCGTCGAGGCCGAGGAGAAGACGGCCGGCGGCATCATCATCCCGGACACGGCGAAGGAGAAGCCGCAGGAAGGCGAGATTATCGCCGTCGGTTCCGGCGCGCGCGACGAGAGCGGCAAGCTCATTCCCCTCGACGTCAAAGTCGGCGACCGCATCCTGTTCGGCAAGTGGTCCGGCACCGAGATCAAGCTCAACGGTGAAGACCTGCTCATTATGAAGGAAAGCGACGTGATGGGTGTGGTCGAGCAGACATCGGCGTTGGGAAAAGCGGCTTGAACCGGCCCAACCCGATCGGTCAATGAAAGGTGCCTGCTGAAGGAGTGTTCCAATGGCTGCCAAGGAAGTGAAATTCCATTCCGACGCCCGCGACCGCATGTTGCGCGGCGTCAACATCCTCGCCGACGCGGTGAAGGTCACGCTCGGCCCTAAGGGCCGCAATGTCGTCATCGACAAGTCGTTCGGCGCTCCGCGCATCACCAAGGACGGCGTCACTGTCGCCAAGGAGATCGAGCTCGAGGACAAGTTCGAGAACATGGGCGCGCAGATGGTGCGCGAGGTCGCCTCGAAAACCAGCGATATCGCCGGCGACGGCACGACCACCGCGACCGTTCTCGCCCAGGCCATCGTCAGGGAAGGTGCCAAGGCCGTTGCCGCCGGCATGAATCCCATGGATCTGAAGCGCGGCATCGACAAAGCCGTCGAGGCTATTGTTCAGGAGTTGAAGACCAACGCCCGCAAGGTGACCAGAAATGACGAGATCGCCCAGGTCGGCACGATTTCGGCCAATGGTGATGCCGAGATCGGCCGTTTCCTTGCTGAGGCGATGCAGAAGGTCGGCAACGAGGGCGTCATCACCGTCGAGGAAGCCAAGACCGCCGACACCGAGCTGGAAGTCGTCGAAGGCATGCAGTTCGATCGCGGTTATCTCTCGCCCTACTTCATCACCAATCAGGATAAGATGCGCGTCGAGCTCGAAGAGCCCTATGTGCTGATCCACGAGAAGAAGCTTTCCAACCTGCAGGCGCTGCTGCCGGTTCTGGAGGCGGTGGTTCAGTCGGCGAAGCCCCTGCTCATCATCGCGGAGGATGTCGAGGGCGAGGCGCTCGCGACGCTGGTGGTCAACAAGCTGCGCGGCGGCCTGAAGGTTGCGGCCGTCAAGGCTCCGGGCTTCGGCGACCGCCGCAAGGCCATGCTGGAGGACATCGCCATCCTCACCGGCGGCACCGCTATCAGCGAGGATCTCGGCATCAAGCTTGAGAACGTCACGCTGGAGATGCTCGGCCGCACCAAGAAAGTGGTGGTCGAGAAGGAGAACACCACGATCGTCGATGGCGCCGGCAAGAAGGAGGAGATCCAGGGCCGCGTCGCGCAGATCAAGGCGCAAATCGAGGAGACCACCTCGGACTACGATCGCGAGAAGCTGCAGGAGCGTCTGGCCAAGCTCGCCGGCGGCGTGGCTGTGATCCGCGTCGGCGGTTCGACGGAGGTCGAGGTCAGGGAGCGCAAGGACCGCGTCGACGATGCCATGCATGCGACGCGCGCGGCGGTCGAGGAAGGCATTCTTCCGGGCGGCGGCGTGGCGCTGCTCAGGGCCGCCAATGCGCTCGACGCGGTGGCTGCCGACAACCCCGACCAGAGATACGGCGTCGACATCGTGCGGCGCGCCATCGAGGCGCCGGCGCGTCAGATCGCCGAGAACAGCGGGGCGGAAGGCTCGATCATCGTCGGCAAGCTGCGCGAGAAGACCGATTTCGCCTATGGCTGGAACGCCCAGACCGGCGAATATGGCGATCTTTTCAGCCAGGGCGTTATCGATCCGGCCAAGGTCGTGCGCACCGCGCTGCAGGATGCAGCCTCGATCGCCGGCCTGCTCGTCACCACCGAGGCGATGGTCGCCGAGAAGCCGAAGAAGGAAGCGGCACCCGCCATGCCCGCCGGCGCCGGCATGGACTTCTAGGACGCTGGGGAGGCGCGGCGCCGACACAGCCAATCTCCCCCGACAGGGTTCAATTGGGGGAGATTGGTCGGCAGGGCAAAAGGGAGCGCGAGGGAAACGGCACCCTTCTGAATTGACAAGAACCGGAAAAGCGAGAAAGCACTCCGCGACAGATCGGCTGGCGGGACGCGCCCCCTTTGTCCTGTCGGACATCTCCCCTCATCGGCGGAGATCGGCAGCTTCGACACGCCGCGGCGCGACGGGCCAGAGTTACTATGTGGGAAGATTCTGAATGACGACGGATACCAAGACGACGGAAACCAGGACATTCGAGGCGGATGTCTCGCGGCTGCTGCACATGATGGTGCATTCGGTCTATTCGGACCGGGACGTCTTCCTGCGCGAGCTGATCTCCAACGGCGCGGACGCGTGCGAGAAGCTGCGCTTCGAAGCGATCACCCGTCCCGAGCTGCTGGGCGAGGACGCAAAGCCGCGCATCACCATTTCGGCCGACCCCGACAACAAGCAGCTTGCCGTCGAGGACAACGGCATCGGCATGGGCCGCGAGGAGATGGCCGAGGCTCTGGGCACCATCGCACGCTCCGGCACCCGTGCCTTCATCGAGCGCGTCGAGGCCGGCAAGGCGACTGAGGACTCGCAACTCATCGGCCAGTTCGGCGTCGGCTTCTACTCCGCTTTCATGGTGGCCGATCATGTCGATGTCATCAGCCGGCAGGCCGGCACCGAGGAAGCCTGGCGCTGGTCTTCCGACGGCAAGGGCACCTACGAGATCGCTCCCGTGCCGCTTGCGGCAGCTCCCAGGCGCGGCACGCGCGTCGTGCTGCATCTGATGGACGATGCGAGTTCCTACAC
>NZ_RZST01000110.1:0-16208 GCF_003997575.1 Mesorhizobium sp. M1A.F.Ca.IN.022.07.1.1 | reverse complement strand
GGGTCCAGGCGCCGATGAAGCGGCCGTAGAGTTTGAGCTTTTCGGCGAGATCCGGATTGGGAGCGTCGCTGTGCAGGGCTTCGGCAAAGGGATCGGTCATGGTTGCTGCCTCTTTGTCAGGAGAGGCGAGCAATAGGGGCATGGCGGGGTTCTGGGCTTGGGAAAAATTGCTATTTTTTCGCGATGGCGACGACTGAAAAAAACCTGGCCTCAGGGCATGGCTGGCAGGTATCCGACGTGATCTGCACGGCTCGCGCCGGCGACCGCCCGTTTGAAGAACAGCATCGCGGTTTCTGCGTCGCCGCCGTGACCAGGGGCACGTTCCGCTACCGGACGCGCCAGGGCACGGCAATGCTTGCTCCAGGCGCCATCCTGCTCGGCAATCCGGGCGCCTGCTACGAGTGCGGCCACGAGCACGGCGCGGGCGACCGCTGCCTCTCCTTCCATTTTTCGCCGGCCTATATGGAGCGCGTCGTCGCCGATGTGCCGGGCGCAAGCCGGCTCGGCTTTGCCGACCCACGCCTGCCGCCCTTGCCGGTGCTGGCGCCGTTGCTGGCGCAAGCGGAGGCGGCGCAGCAAACGGGCGACGGCGAGGCGTTCGAGGAACTCGGTCTGCGCATTGCCTGCGCGGTGGTCGGGGCTGCGGCCAATTCGTCCGAGGTTGCCCGGACACCCAGCGCCCGCGACCAGAAACGCGTAGCCGAGGCGGTGCGTTTGATCGAGCTCAACGCCGATCGCCGGCTATCGCTGACCGAACTCGCCGACGGCACGGCGACCAGCCCGTATCATTTCCTGCGCACGTTCCGTCATGTCGCCGGCATGACGCCCTATCAGTTCCTGCTGAGGACCAGGCTGCATCGGGCCGCGGTGCGGCTGTGCGCGTCGAACGAAGCGATCTCGACGATTGCGTTCGATGCCGGCTTCAACGACCTTTCGACCTTCAACCGGAGGTTCCGGCGCGAGATGGGAGAAGCGCCCGGCGCCTACCGCTGCAAACGGGCGGGCAGACGCGGGCATTAGCCAAGGCCGTTCGAGATCGACTTGGCCTGCGAGCTCAAAGTGTGGCTTTGGCCATATCGTCGCAATCAGCGGTATCCATTTGAAATTGCCGCCGAAATTGTCTTTGGAAAAGTGCCGTAGCCATTGGAGTTTCAGCCCGGCTTCCTATATAAGCGGCGAGTGATTCCCGACTGGATTGTGACCTGATTTGACCGACCAGAAGACACCGCGCGGGCCGGAGGGCGGCCCCACCGGCATCGAGCCGATTTCGATCATCGAGGAGATGCAGCGCTCCTATCTCGATTACGCCATGAGTGTGATCGTCAGTCGGGCGCTGCCCGACGTGCGCGACGGCCTGAAGCCGGTGCACCGCCGCATCCTCTATGCCTCGCATGAGAGCGGCTATCACTGGAACCGCAAATATGTGAAGTCGGCGCGCCCGGTCGCCGACGTGATGGGTAAATACCATCCGCATGGCGACGCCTCGATCTATGACGCGCTGGTGCGCATGGCCCAGGATTGGTCGCTGCGCGTGCCGCTGATCGACGGTCAGGGCAATTTCGGCTCGATCGACGGCGACCCGCCGGCGGCGATGCGCTACACCGAGTCCCGGCTGACCAAGGTTGCGCATGAGCTGCTGGAGGACATCGACAAGGAAACCGTCGATTTCCAGGACACCTACGACGCCTCCGCCACCGAGCCCAAGGTGCTGCCGGCCCGCTTCCCGAACCTGCTCGTCAACGGCTCGGGCGGCATCGCCGTCGGCATGGCCACCAACATCCCGCCGCACAATCTGGCCGAAGTCTGCAACGGCGCCATCGCCATCATCGACAATCCGGCGATCGACCTGCCTGCGCTGATGGAGATCGTGCCCGGTCCGGATTTCCCGACCGGCGGCATCGTGCTTGGCCGCTCCGGCATCTACAATGCCTATTCGACGGGCCGCGGCTCGATCGTCATGCGCGGCCGCGTCAACATCGAGGCGCGCGGCAACGACCGTGAATCGATCATCATCACCGAGATTCCCTATCAGGTGAACAAGGCGGCGATGATCGAGAAGATGGCCGAACTCGTGCGCGAGAAGCGCATCGAGGGCATCTCCGACATCCGCGACGAGAGCGACCGCCAGGGCTACCGTGTCGTCGTCGAGCTCAAGCGCGAGGCGGTCGCCGACGTCATTTTGAATCAGCTTTACCGCTTCACGCCGCTGCAGACCTCGTTCGGCGCCAATATGGTCGCGCTGAACGGCGGCAAGCCGGAAGTGCTGACGCTGATCGACATGCTGAAGGCCTTTGTCGGCTTCCGCGAGGAGGTTATCAGCCGGCGCACGAAATATCTTCTGCGCAAGGCGCGCGAGCGCGCCCATGTGCTGGTCGGTCTCGCTATCGCCGTCGCCAACATCGATGAGGTGATCAAGCTGATCCGCACCGCGCCAGATCCGCAGACCGCGCGCGAGCAGTTGATGGAACGGCGCTGGCCATCGCACGACGTCGCTCCGCTGATCCAGCTGATCGATGATCCGCGCCACCGCATCAACGAGGACGGCACCTACAATCTATCCGAAGAGCAGGCCCGCGCCATCCTCGACTTGCGCCTGCAGCGCCTGACCGCGCTCGGCCGCGACGAGATCGCCGACGAGTTGAACAAGATCGGCGCTGAAATCCTTGATTACCTTGACATCTTGTCTTCTCGCGCGCGCATCCAGCAGATCGTCAAGGACGAGCTGATCGCCGTCCGCGACGAGTTCGGCACGCCGCGCCGCACGGAACTCGCCGAGGGCGGGGCGGACATGGAAGACGAAGACCTGATCCAGCGCGAGGACATGGTCGTCACGGTCAGCCATTCCGGCTACATCAAGCGCGTGCCGCTGTCGCTCTACCGGGCGCAGCGTCGCGGCGGCAAGGGCCGCTCCGGCATGTCGACCAAGGAAGAAGATTTCGTCACCCGGCTATTCGTCGCCAACACGCATACGCCAGTGCTGTTCTTCTCCTCGCGCGGTATCGTCTACAAGGAAAAGGTCTGGCGCCTGCCGGTCGGCAACCCACAGTCGCGCGGCAAGGCGCTGATCAACATGCTGCCGCTCGAGCAGGGCGAGCGCATCACCACCATCATGCCGCTGCCGGAGGACGAGACGAGCTGGGGCGAGCTCGACGTGATGTTCGCAACCACGCGCGGCACCGTGCGACGCAACAAGCTGTCCGACTTCGTCCAGGTCAACCGCAACGGCAAGATCGCCATGAAGCTGGAGGAAGAAGGCGACGAAATCCTCGGCGTCGAGACCTGCACGGACAATGACGACGTGCTGCTGACGGCGAATTCCGGCCAGTGCATCCGCTTCTCGGTCTCCGATGTGCGCGTCTTCCAGAGCCGCAATTCCGTCGGCGTGCGCGGCATCGCCATGGCCGAAACCGACCGCGTGATCTCGATGTCGGTGATCGAACATGTAGATGCTTCACCGGCTGAGCGCGCGGCCTATCTGAAGCGTGCGGCATCCGAGCGTCGGCTTGCCGCCGGCGGTGCAGCCGAGGAGGAAGAGATCGCGCTGACCAATGAGGAGATCGGCGAGGAAGCCGAGCTTTCCGACGAGCGCTACGAATTCCTCAAGATGCACGAGCAGCTTGTGCTGACGGTGACCGAATACGGCTACGGCAAGCGTTCCTCGTCCTATGATTTCCGCCTGACGGGTCGCGGCGGCAAGGGCATCCGCGCCACGGATGTCTCGAAAGTGGCCGAGATCGGCCGGCTGGTCGCGACCTTCCCGGTCGGCAACGACGATCAGATCATGCTGGTATCGGATGGCGGGACCGTCATCCGCGTGCCCGTCGATGGCATCCGCTTCGCCAGCCGTGCCACCAAGGGGGTGACCATCTTCAACACCGCCGAAGGTGAGAAGGTGGTGTCGGTCGAGCGGATTTCGGAGCCGCAGTCGGACGAGGAAGCCGAGGAAGCGCCTTCGGGTGAAGCCGACACCGCAGAAGATTCGGGCGAGGGAAATCCCGAATAGCCTTACTGCGCGCCACCGGCCCTTGGCCGGTGCGATCATGGCTGGAAGTCAGCGGCGGTGGTACAGGTTGCGGCCTACGAAGCCATCGAGCCGCTTGGTGTTGGTCTTGATGCGCACCCGCGCCGCTTCCTGGTGCAACCCGAATGCGGTGGCGATCAGCATCACGATGGTCATTGCAGTGGCAAGCATGTAGATCAGCATTTGCGTGTTCTCCTGCGATCACAACGATAAGGATGGTGCTTTGGTTTCATCTCCTGAAGCGGCAAGCTGGTGAATGCTGCGTGAAGCGTTCGTGATTGTCGCATTCGTCTGTCGTTGACGTCCGTGAAAAGGTTCACGACCGGGCGCAGCAATGGGATTTGCCTTTGTCGGAGAGGCTCGCTAGAAGCCTGCCATGACCGAACGCACCGCCCTTTACGCCGGCTCCTTCGACCCGCTGACCAATGGTCACCTCGACGTGTTGAAGGCTTCGCTTGCCGTGGCCGACACCGTCTACGCTGCAATCGGCATTCATCCCGGCAAGACGCCGCTGTTTTCCTTCGAGGAACGCGTGAAGCTGATCGAGGCCGCGACCAAGGCGGAATTCGGCCGCGACAGCGACCGCATCAAGGTCGTCTCGTTCGATGGGCTGGTCATCGACGCCGCCAGGAAGCATGGCGCCTCGATCATCATCCGCGGCCTGCGCGACGGCACCGATCTCGACTATGAGATGCAGATGGCGGGCATGAACGAGACCATGGCGCCGGAGCTGCAGACGGTTTTCCTGCCGGCCAGCCCGTCTGTGCGCACCATTACCGCCACACTTGTCCGCCAGATTGCGTCGATGGGCGGCGACATCCGCCCGTTCGTGCCGGCGGCGGTCGCAGGCGCCCTCACTGCCAAATTCGCGAAATAGTGCATGTCGCCCAAAGGTGGATCCCGGTTTTGGGGCAACGACATGCACCCAAACAAAGACTTTCGGAGAACCTCATGCAGCTGAAAAAGCTTGCTTCGTTGCTTGTCGTGCTTGCCGGCGTTTTGGCGGCGTCCTTGCCGGCCTCGGCAGCCGACAAGGAAAACACCATGATCATCACGCTGAAGGACGGTGACGTGACCGTCGCGCTGCGTCCCGATCTGGCGCCGAAGCATGTGGCGCAGATCAAGAAGCTGGTGCGCGAGGGCGCCTATGACAATGTCGCCTTCCATCGCGTCATCGACGGCTTCATGGCCCAGACCGGCGACGTCAAGTTCGGCAACATGAAGAAGGGTTTTAATCCCGAGGCTGTCGGCACGGGCGGATCCGACCTTCCCGATCTGCCTGCCGAGTTCTCGCAGACCGAGCAATTCACCCGTGGCGTGGTCGGCATGGCCCGCTCACAGGACCCGAACTCGGCCAATTCCCAGTTCTTCATCATGTTCGCGCCCGCGCCGAACCTCGACGGGCAGTACACCATTGTCGGCAAGGTGGAGAGCGGCATGGATCTGGTGGACAAGATCAAGAAGGGCGATGAGGCGGACAACGGCACGGTCAAGGACCCGGACCGCATGATCAAAGTCCGCATCGCTGCCGACAGCAAGTAACTGCTCGATTTTCAAAAGGATTTTCTGACATGGCTGAGATCAAGGACCGCGAGAACGCGCTCATCATGGAAACGACCAAGGGCGAGGTCGTCATCGAAATGTATCCGGACCTTGCGCCCGGTCACGTCGCGCGCATCAAGGAATTGGCGCGCGAGGGCGCCTATGACGGCGTGGTGTTCCACCGTGTCATCGACGGCTTCATGGCGCAGACCGGCGACGTCAAGTTCGGCAACTCCTCGAAGCCGACCTTCGCCCCGTCGCGCGCTGGCATGGGCGGCTCCGACAAGCCGGACCTCAAGGCCGAATTCTCCAACGCCAATCACGGCCGCGGCACCTGCTCGATGGCGCGGGCGCAGAACCCGAACTCGGCGAACTCGCAGTTCTTCATCTGCTTTGACGATGCCTCCTTCCTCAATCGCCAGTACACGGTCTGGGGCCAGGTCATCGAAGGCATGGAGAATGTCGACAAGATCAAGCGCGGCGAGCCGGTGCAGGATCCCGACAAGATCGTGTCGCTGAAGGTCGCGGCCGACGTCAAGTAAGGCATAGTACGATGATGGGCGCAGTCTGGTCCCTGCTCGGCATCCTGTCCGGCGCCTTCATCGCCATCCGGGCGCCGATCAACTCGCAATTGGCGCGCGGCCTCGGCCTTCCGGTCGCGGCCGCCGCTTTCTCGTTCCTGTCGGGCGCCGTCGTTCTCGGTATCATCGCGATCGCCGTGGTGAAGCTGCAGGGCCTCTCGCTCGACTGGAAGGCGCCGGCACCCTGGCTGTTCGTCACCGGCGGCATGCTCGGCGGATTCTACGTCACGCTCTCCACCATTCTCACGCCGCGCATCGGCGCGGCGGCGCTGATGGCCTTCCTGGTCGCCGGCCAACTGATCGCCGGCATGCTGGTCGACCGGGCCGGCTTCCTTGGTGTTGCCGTGCGCGAGGTCTCGCTTGGCCGCGTGGCCGGCGCCGTGCTGCTGCTCGTTGGAGCGCTGCTCATCCGGCTCTACTGATGCGCGTCGATCTTTTCGACTTCGACCTGCCGGAGGAGCGCATTGCGCTGCGCCCGGCGGAGCCGCGTGACAGCGCCAAGCTATTGGTGGTCAAACCGGGCGAAACGCTGCGCGACCGCACCGTCAGCGATCTGCCGTCGCTGCTGAGAGAAGGCGACGTGCTGGTATTCAACGATACCAAGGTCATTCCGGCCCAGCTGAAAGGCATCCGCAAGCGCGGCGAAGCGATGGCGCAGGTCGAGGCCACGCTGCATATGCGGCTCGCGCCGGACCGCTGGCGGGCCTTCATGCGGCCCGGCAAGCGCATCGCCGTCGGCGACCGCATTCATTTCGGCCACGACCAGAATTCCTGCTTTCTCGGCCAGCTCGACGCGACGGTGATCGAGAAAGGCGAGGCGGGCGAGGTGTTGCTCGGCTTCGACCTCTCGGGCGTCTTTCTCGACGAGGCAATGCACGCCGTAGGCCACATCCCATTGCCGCCATACATCGCCTCGAGGCGAGATGACGACGAGCGCGACCGCAGCGACTACCAGACCATCTATGCCAGGGAAGAGGGCGCGGTCGCGGCCCCCACCGCCGGCCTGCATTTCACGCCGGAGCTGTTTGCAGCGCTGGAAGCCAAGGGCATCGAGCGGCGCTTCGTCACGCTGCATGTCGGCGCCGGCACTTTTTTGCCGGTTAAGGCCGACGACACCGCCGACCATAAGATGCACGCGGAAACGGGCTTGGTGAGCCAAGAAACGGCAGACGCGCTCAACGCTGCAAGAGCGCGGGGAGGGCGGCTTGTCGCCGTCGGCACGACCTCGCTGCGCCTTCTGGAAAGTGCTGCGCTTGAGGATGGCAGGATCGAGGCCTGGTCCGGGCCGACCGATATCTTCATCACCCCCGGCTACCGCTTCAAGACAGCTGACATGCTGATGACCAATTTCCATCTGCCGCGCTCGACGCTGTTCATGCTGGTCTCGGCCTTCAGCGGACTGGACGCGATGCGTTCGGCCTATGCGCATGCCATCGAGAGCCGCTACAGGTTCTACTCCTACGGGGACTCCAGCCTGCTTTACCGAGCGGAGACGAGCGATGGACGATGATCTAGAGAGAATGGACCGCGAGGCGCTCATCGCGGAAGTGACAAAGCTGCGCGCCGGTATCCGCGCGCATCGCGATGCGACCGGCCATGATCTCTGCTGGCATCATCCCGACCTCTGGGACCTGCTGCCGGAGAAGACCGAGCCGGCGATCGCCGTGCCGCCGTGGCCGAAATTCATGCGCGGCTGCATCCGCTACCGGCAGTCGCTCGACGAGCAGGCACCCGGCGCCCCGGTGCACGACAAGGAATTCGATGGCTGAGACTTTCTCTTTCAAGCTGCTCGCCACCGACGGCAAGGCGCGTCGAGGCCTCATCAGCATGCCGCGCGGCGAGATCCGCACGCCGGCCTTCATGCCGGTCGGCACCGGCGGCACCGTCAAGGCCATGTATATGGATCAGGTGCGCGGTGTCGGCGCCGACATCATCCTCGGCAATACCTATCATTTGATGCTCAGGCCAGGCGCCGAGCGCGTGGCGAAGCTCGGCGGCCTGCATGAATTCGCGCGCTGGCCGCACCCGATCCTGACCGATAGCGGCGGCTTCCAGGTAATGTCGCTGTCGAAGCTGAGGAAGCTTAGCGAAACGGGCGTCACCTTCCGCTCGCATATCGACGGTGCGCGCTACGAGATGTCGCCGGAGCGGTCGATCGAAATCCAGGGGCTGCTCGATTCCGATATCCAGATGCAGCTCGACGAGTGTACGGCGCTTCCCGCCAAGCCGAAGGAAATCGAGCGCGCCATGGAACTGTCGCTGCGCTGGGCCGAACGCTGCAAGACGGCGTTCGGCGATCAGCCGGGCAAGGCGATGTTCGGCATCGTGCAGGGCGGCGACAGTGCTGTGATGCGCGTGCGTTCGGCGCAGGCGTTGGCGGCGATGGACCTCAAAGGCTATGCCGTCGGTGGGCTGGCGGTCGGCGAGCCGCAGGCGGTGATGCTGGAGATGTTGGACATAACCTGCCCGGAACTGCCGGCCGACAGGCCGCGCTACCTGATGGGTGTCGGCACCCCGGACGACATCTTGAAATCCGTGGCACGCGGCATCGACATGTTCGACTGCGTGATGCCGACGCGTGCCGGCCGCCATGGTCTGGCCTACACGCGCCGCGGCAAGATCAACCTGCGCAACGCCCGCCATGCCGACGATCCGCGTCCGCTGGACGAGGAAAGCGACTGTCCCGCCGCGCGCGACTATTCGCGCGCCTATTTGCATCATCTCGCACGCTCGCAGGAGTCGCTCGGCGCAATGCTGCTCACCTGGAACAACCTGTCCTACTACCAGAAGCTGATGCAGGACATCCGCGCCGCGATCGAGGCAAAAGCCTTCGAGACGCGCGCTGCCGAGATTTCGGAAGGCTGGGCGAGGGGCGATCTGCCGGCGCTATGAGCGCTTTTATGTGCTCACCGAAGTCGCGGCGCGCAGGCTGCAGCCGGTGATCTTAAAGCTGCCGTCGGGCTGCTGTTCGAGCGTGTACACCGCCTCATGGTCCTTGCCGTCGGGCCCGACGATCAGCACCTGCTGGACGATCGAGGCCGGCCCGGTCTGCTCCACCTTGCCGAAGGAATAGTTGTGCGGCCTGCGCACCGGCGCATAGCCGTTGGTCACCATGTTCATGAAGGTGTCGACGGTCGGGAAGATCCGCTTCACATTTGGCGCGGCGAAGCTGTAGGCGGTGGCGCCGTCATCGGCGAGAAAGGCCTTGAGCTGGCTGTCGATGACTGTTTGCGCCGCTTTGATCTCGGCGTCACCGGCGAAGGCCATGGATGCAAGAACCATCGGAACGAGAGCGAGTGCGAACAATACGCGGCGCATGGCCTGCCTCCAGAATTCGCGTGGAACAACTATCATACGCTGGCCGGCGTGCCGTGGTTTCACCGTTTCGCAGATTTCTTGCCTGCATGGATGCCTCCGCTAGGACCTGACCTGAGGTGTTCCCGAACTGTCCTTGGTGGCGTCCCCGTGCCGGTGTGGCATGCCGATCGCGAAGTTGCGGCAAGCGGCCGCCAAGGCGCGTGCAGCCTGATGCTTGAAAGCCCGTCGCCAGTCTGCCACAAGGGCCGCTCATTCGCGAAGACTGGCAGGACCGGAAATGAAGGCATTTTTCGTGCAGATAAAGTGCGATCTGGGCAAAGCCTATGAGGTCGCCAGCGCGCTCGCCGATGCCGAGATCGCCTCCGAAATCTATTCGACCGCCGGCAATTACGACCTGCTCGCAAAATTCTATGTCGACGACGAGGAAGACATCGGGCACTTCATCAATGAACGGGTGCAGATCCTGCCTGGAATCAAGGACACCTTCACCATCGTCACTTTCCGGGCGTTCTGATTTTGCCGTTTGATGCCCGCTCACCGGGCAGGATCTGACCCGGCGTCGCTCCCGCTGCCCTAATCGTAGGCAATTTGCGTAGGACGGCCGCCAGCGCCGCCCAAATCATCGATTGCGCTTGATTTTCTCCAGCCGGGCCAGTGAAATGGCTTCAGAGGGGAGTACGCGATTGGCAGCGTTCGACGAAATGCTTCCGGAAGTCTCCGGATTGAGAAGACCATACCAGGCTTATGATCGCTGGCTGAAGGAACAGGACCCGGCCAGGCTCACCCAGAAAATGGAGGACGCCGAACGCGTCTTCCGCAAGACCGGCATCACCTTCGCCGTCTATGGCGAGCAGGAAGCTTCCGAACGGCTGATCCCCTTCGACATCGTCCCGCGCATCATTTCCGGCCAGGAATGGCGCCGGCTGACGCAGGGCATCGAGCAGCGCGTGCAGGCGCTCAACGCCTTTCTCGACGATATCTACCACCGCCAGGAAATCCTGCGCGCCGGGCGCGTTCCCAAAGAACTGGTGGCGAAGAATGAAGCGTTCCTGCCGGAGATGATCGGTGTGAGACCGCCGGCCGGCGTCTACACCCACATCATCGGCGTCGACATCGTGCGCATCAGCGAGAACGAATTCTACGTGCTTGAGGACAATGCCCGCACGCCGTCGGGCGTCTCCTACATGCTGGAGAACCGCGAGACGATGATGCAGCTCTTCCCGGAGCTGTTCCAGCAGATCAAGGTGCGGCCGGTAGAGAACTATCCGCAACTGCTGCGCCAGTCGCTGGCGGCAGTGCGGCCGCAGAGCGCAAAGGGCGCGCCGACCATCGCGGTGCTGACGCCGGGCAGCTACAACTCCGCCTATTTCGAGCACGCCTTCCTCGCCGACCAGATGGGCGTGCAACTGGTCGAAGGACAGGATCTGCGCGTGGTCGACGGCCATGTCACGATGCGCACCACCGAAGGCTACAAGCAGATCGACGTGCTTTACCGGCGCGTGGACGACGCCTTCCTCGATCCGCTGACCTTCCGGCCGGATTCCGCGCTCGGCGTGCCAGGCATCATGGATGTCTATCGGGCCGGCAACATCACCATCGCTAACGCGCCGGGCACCGGCATCGCCGACGACAAGGCGATCTATTCCTATATGCCCGAGATCGTCGAGTTCTACACAGGCCGCAAGGCGATCCTCGGCAACATCCCGACCTGGCGCTGCTCGGAGCCCGACAGCCTCAAATATGTGCTGGAGCACATCGGCGAGCTTGTCATCAAGGAAGTGCACGGCTCCGGCGGCTACGGCATGCTGGTCGGCCCCGCGGCGACCAAGAAGGAATGCGAGGCGTTCGCCAAGAAGCTGCAGGCCAAACCCGGCAATTACATCGCCCAGCCGACGCTCGCGCTGTCGACATGCCCGATCCTGACCGAGAAGGGGCTGTCGCCGCGCCATGTCGATCTCAGGCCTTATGTGCTGGTTTCGGATCGTATCCAGATCGTCCCGGGCGGCCTGACTCGCGTCGCGCTCAAGGAGGGGTCGCTTGTGGTCAACTCCTCGCAAGGCGGTGGGACGAAGGACACGTGGGTGTTGGATGATTAAAGAGCGAATAGAGAGTAGCGAATAGCGAATAGCGAATAGCGAATAGGGAAAGAGGGGGATCCGACGCAATCAATTCTTACAGAGACCTAATTGTTTGGAAGGTGACCAAACTGACGAAATCGGAAAATGCTGCGATCGATGATCAGGAGCCTTCAACAGAGATCATGAAATCTTTTTTTCGCTACTCGCTACTCACTATTCGCTATTCGCTCGACACCGGAGCAAGCTGACATGCTTCTCGGCCGCACCGCCAACGGTCTCTACTGGATGAACCGCTACATAGAGCGGGCCGAAAACATGGCGCGCCTGGTCGATGCCGGCCTGCGCATGGCGCTGACGCGCACGCAGAACGCGTCGGAGGAATGGAACTCCGTGCTGCTCAGCGCCGGTTCCGACCTGGCCTTCTCGCAGAAATACCAGGACTACACCGTCGCCAACGTCTCGGATTTCCTGCTGCGCGATACTTCGAATCCGTCGAGTACGATGGCCTCGATCGAGACGGCGCGCAACAATGGGCGCATGGTGCGCACAGCGCTGACGCGCGAGACCTGGGAGAGCATCAACGAGGCCTGGATGTCGCTGAAGCGGATGCTGGCACGGCCGATCGACGAGCGCGATCTGCCGACGGTGCTCGACGCGATCAAGCGCGAAACGGCGCTGATCCGCGGCTCGTTCTACGGCACGATGCTGCGCAACGAGATCTTCGACTTCTCGCAGCTCGGCACCTATGTGGAGCGCGCCGACAACACGGCCCGCATCCTCGACGTGAAATATTATGTGCTCTTGCCGTCGATCTCCTGGGTGGGCTCGACACTCGACAATTATCAATGGGAATCGATCTTGCGCTCGGTGTCGGCGCACCGCTCCTACCGGTGGGTGTATGACGCGGACTACAAGCCGACCAACATCGCGGACTATCTGATCCTCAATGTCCGTATGCCGCGCTCGCTGACCTTCTGCTATCGCTTCCTCGGCGAGCATTTGAGATTCCTCGCCGACGACTATGGCGAGCGCCATGCCTGCCACGCCACCGCCGAGAAAATTCAGACGATGCTGAAGAAGGGGTCGATCAAGGATATTTTCGACCACGGCCTGCATGAGTTCCTGGCGGAATTCATTCGTGACAACACTAGGCTGGGGGATGAGATCGCCCTGGACTACCGGTTCTACTGAGCGCTGGAGAGACAGGCGCCATGCGGCTCAAGATCACACACCGGACCGAGTACCGCTACGATGCACCGGTGCAGTACCTGTTGCAGCGACTGCGCCTGATGCCGGTCAGCGGATCGAATCAGACGGTTGCGTCCTGGGTGATCAAGATCGACGGCGCGCGAGAGGAGGTTCGCTTCACGGACCATTTCGGCAATGACACGCGGCTGGTGAGCGCCGAGGGCGGCCAGCACACCATCATAGTCGAGGCGGCGGGCGAGGTGACGACGCGCGACACCGCCGGTGTGTCCGGTGCGCATCATGGTTTCGCGCCGCTCTGGCTGTTCAGCCAGCAAACGCCGCTTACGACCGTCGGCGACGGCATTCGCGACCTGGCCGCGTCGGTCGGGGAGGGGACGGATATCGACAGGCTGCACAAGCTGATGGGCGCGATCCGGGAGCGCGTCGCCTATAAGCCCGGGACGACCAGCGCCGTGACGCCGGCGGAAGAAGCGCTGACGCTCAAGGCCGGTGTCTGCCAGGATCACAGCCACATCTTCACCGCCGTGGCGCGCGTGATGGGCTTCCCCGCGCGCTATATCAGCGGCTATCTGATGATGGATGCCTCGGTCGAGCAGGCGGCAAGCCATGCCTGGGCCGAGGCGCATGTGCCGGGCTTAGGGTGGGTTGCCTTTGATCCCGCCAACGGTATCTCTCCCGACGAACGCTATGTAAGAGTGGCGACGGGTCGGGACTATCGCGATGCCTCGCCTGTGTCGGGAATACTGCTGGGGCAAGCGGAAGAGAAGCTTGCCGTCACCGTCACGGTAGAGCAGTAGTCTCTGCCAAGATTCACCAGAAGAGCGACCATGACCTATTGCGTCGGCCTCAAGATCGATCGTGGACTCGTGTTCATGTCGGACACGCGCACCAATGCCGGCATGGATTCGATTTCGACCTTTAGGAAAATGCATGTCTGGGAAGAGCCTGGCGAGCGCGTCATCGTGCTGATGTCTGCAGGCAATCTTGCCACGACGCAAGCCGTGGTCAGCCTGCTGGACGAGCGCAACAAGGCGGCCGGCGACCGTCACGAGAAGCTGCTCGAGACCCCGTCAATGTACCAGACGGTGCGTCTGGTCGGCGAGACGGTGAAAGAGGTGATCGCACACTCTTCGCCCGCCGGCGATCAGGCGGATTCCTATTTCAACGCCTCCTTCATCCTCGGCGGCCAAATCAAGGGCAGCCAACCCCGGCTGTTCATGATCTATCCCGAGGGCAATTTCATCGAGTCGACCGACGACACGCCATTCTTCCAGATCGGCGAGACCAAATACGGCAAGCCGATCATCATCCGTGCCTATGACCGCACGATGAGCCTGGCCGAGACGGTGAAGCTGCTGTTGGTCTCCTTCGACTCGACGCTGAAGTCGAACCTGTCGGTCGGCCTGCCGCTCGACCTGCTCTTCCTGGAACTGGATGCTTTCAAGGTCGGCCTGAAGAAGCGGATCGGTCATGACGACCAATATTACCGAACCATATCGGATGGCTGGTCCAACGCGCTAAAGGCGGCCTTCGCCAGCCTGCCCGATTTTCCCGGCTAGGGCGTTCGCCTACGAAGCGGATGCCTCATTATATTTAACATGTTAATTAAAAGTCGAAGTGGCGGGCCGATCAAGGTCCGGCAGCTGCTGAGAGGATACATGGACAAGAAAGAATTCCGCGATTGGTCGAGGCGAGCCGCGGATTGGGGCGTGGACTACCGGTCCAGCCTGCGCGATCGTCCGGTGCGGCCGGCGATCGCGCCCGGCGACATATTCAGGAGCATCGAAGAGTCGCCGCCCGAGACGGCCGAGCCGATGGAAAAAATCTTCGCCGATTTCGAAACGAAGATCGTGCCCGGGATGACGCATTGGCAGCATCCGCGCTTCTTCGCCTATTTCCCGGCCATCGCGGCGCCGGTCTCGGTGGTGGCCGAGTATCTCGTCTCGGCGATGGCCGCGCAGTGCATGCTGTGGCAGACCTCGCCGGCGGCGACAGAACTCGAGACGCGCATCGTCGACTGGATGCGCCAAGCGCTGGGCCTGCCCGAAGGATTCTCCGGTGTCATTCAGGATTCGGCTTCGTCGGCGACGCTTGCCGCGGTGCTCACCATGCGCGAGCGGGCGCTTGACTGGCAGGGAAACAGACAAGGTCTCGCCGGCCAGGCGAAGCTGCGTGTCTATTGCTCCAACCAGGTTCACACCTCGATCGACCGAGCGATCTGGGTCGCCGGCATCGGCGAGGAGAATCTCATCCGTATCCCGGTAACCGGTCGTTTTCGCGCGATGGACACGCCGGCGCTCGAGGCGGCAATTGTCGCCGATCGCGAGGCCGGCCTGCTGCCGGCGGGCATTGTCGCCTGCGTCGGCGGCACCAGCACCGGCGGCACCGACGACATCGCTGCCGTAGCGGCCGTGGCGAAGCGGCACGGCCTTTACCTGCACGTCGATGCGGCCTGGGCCGGGTCGGCAATGATCTGCCCGGAGTACCGGCATTTCTGGGCCGGTGTCGAGAGCGCCGATTCCATCGTCTTCAATCCGCACAAATGGCTCGGCGCGCAATTCGACTGCTCGATCCAGTTCGTCAGCCAACCGGAAGACCTTGTGCGCACGCTGGCCATCAAGCCGGACTATCTCAAGACCAGAGGTCATGACGGCATCATCAATTATTCGGAATGGTCGGTGCCGCTTGGCCGCCGCTTCCGTGCGCTGAAACTCTGGTTCCTGCTGCGCGCCCACGGACTGGAAGGATTGCGCAAGATGATCCGAAACCATGTAGCCTGGAGCGAGGGGCTTGCCGCACGCCTGGCCGGGGAAGCGGATTTCGAGCTCGTCACCGAGCCGATGTTGTCGCTGTTCTCGTTCCGCCATCGCGCTCCTCAGGGTGCCGATCCAGACGAGCACAATTTGCGTCTCGTCGATGCCATCAACACGGACGGACGCATCTATTTGACGCAGACGCGCGTCGATGGTCGGGTGGCGATCCGCTTTCAGGCAGGACAGTTCGAGACCACGGCCGGCGATATTGATGCGGCCTTCGATGTCGTCACAGAGATTGCGCGCCGGCTTACCATTGAGGCAACGAACTGATTGCAGACCGGTTTGCCTTTGCGAGAAGGTGAATTTCCTTGGCCGGCTGTCCCTTTCCATCACTTTCGTTTTCCGATATAGACGGAAAAAACGAAAATGAAGGATAGCGGATGTTCCTTTCGCCCCGTCACGCCGAGATCATCCAGATGGCGAAGGACAACGGCCGGGTGCTGGTCGACGATCTGGCGACACATTTCAGCGTGACGCCGCAGACCATCCGCAAGGACCTCAACGATCTCTGTGACCAGCGGCTGCTGACGCGCATCCATGGCGGGGCGCTGTTCCCGTCCGGCATCGAGAACATGGAATACGAGGCGCGGCGCAAAATCGCTGCCGATGAGAAGGAGGCGATCGGCCGCGCGGCGGCCAGGCT
>NZ_RZST01000010.1:0-39500 GCF_003997575.1 Mesorhizobium sp. M1A.F.Ca.IN.022.07.1.1 | reverse complement strand
CGGATAAGCTGCCGACGAGCGACGAAATCTGAGCAATAAAACCCAACAATCCAGGCCCAAGAAGCAATCCCGCGTATCCCATCGTCGTCACGATCGACATTGCCCGAGCAGCAGAAGTGCCACCTGCACGCCCGGCGGCGGCGAAAAGTGTGGGCACGACGTTTGCTAGGCCAAGACCGCATATGGCGAGCGCAATCAGAACAACAGGAAGATTGCCGCCCATCAGGATCATTGTGAACACCGAGCCTGCGCAAACTATTGTGCAATAGCGCAACATGGGCATCTGGCCGATCCGCTTAACGATGGCGTCACCGAATAGGCGGCCGGTTGCCATCATGGTTGCAAATGCCGCAAAACCATAGGCGCCTGTGCTTTCTGCTCCTCCGGATCGGGTCACGATGTAAATAGCGCTCCAATCCATCATCCCGCCCTCGGCCAGCATCCCTAAGAATGCCAGGCCACCAAGCAGGTAAAGATGCTTCCTTATTGCATTATCGAATTTGCCATCCGTCGCCTCAATGGAGTCGGCAGGATCGTCGAACCGGCCTGAATTGTTCCATCCTATGCAGGCGACGACCGCGACTGCCGCAACACCAAGTCCCGCCACCCCAAGACAAACGGCCAAGGCGCCGCCGTTGGACAGTATCTGGCCGACAACGAATGCGCCGATCAGGCTTCCGAAACTGAATACGGCATGAAAAGAGGACATTGCTTGCCGACCCATGTGACGCTCCACTGTCGAGGCATCAATATTCATCGATACGTCGAGCGTCCCGAAACCGATACCGGCAAAAAACACAATCAACGCCAGCCAATAGGTGCCACCGGCGTACGGGAGGGCCAACAGCGCTGCGCCGAACGTTAGAGATCCCAGCAAGCTGAGCACACTGCTCGGGGCAATGGCAGCCAAGCGACCGATATTGGTCATCATCACAATTGCGCCCAGAGCGAAGCCAATCAGGATCCACCCGAGTTGCGCCTTGTCCAGTTCCATTTGAGCGCTGAGGACTGGAAGTGAGGACGCCCAAGCTCCGATGCCGACGCCTGCTCCCAAAAAGAAAAGGCTGCAAAAGAAACGGCTGCTTCGGATCGCAGGGGAGATCGTCGAGCTGTAGTTCACTATCGCTATTCTCTCTGGTGTGGCGTTCAAATTGAGACACCGGTGATTGGAGCGAGGCCGTCATGGTTGGTGGTGGCCAAGGCAGGCCACCGCGGGCGCCGGCTAATCTTTGAGAGGGAGCAGGGTCGCGCGTTTCTACTTGCCATGCTGGACAAAGTTCGCAGTCCTCTCGCCGATCATAATGCACACAGCGTTGGGATTGCCGGATATGAGCGTTGGCATGACCGACGCATCCGCCACGCGAAGGCCTTCGATACTGTGGACGCGAAGCTCGGGATCAACCACTGCCATGCCGTCCTTGCCCATTCGGCAGGTGCCTGCAGGATGCAGCGCCGGATGCGCGACCTCTTGGCAGAACTTTCTCACCTGTAGTGGCGTCGCTGTCCCGGCGGACGGGATCTGCCTTGAGGCAATGTAGCGGCGGATGGCGGGTCGCTCCATGATATCGAACGCCCCCATCGTTCCTTCAACCACCGCATCGAGATCATAAGGGTCGGAAAAATACCGCGGGGCCACGCGTGGGTTGGCGTAAGGATCGGCACTTTTCAGCGTCACTTCCCCTCGAGACCGAGGCCGGATCTGTCCTAGGTTTATCGTGCAGCCGTTTCCGCCCGGGACGGCGTCGACGCCTTCCTCGATGCCCGCACCCACGACCATGAAATATTGCACATCCGGGATCGCTTCGCTTGTGTTGCCCCACCAGAACGCCCCTCCTTCGATCAGATTGGAAGAAGCCGGGCCATCCCTGAACAGTAGATAGTTCAGGCCAGCCGCGGCTTTCCAGTGCGGCTTCTTGTATTTGTCGTAGCTGTGGGGCCCGTTCAACTGATAGACGAGCGATATCTCGATATGGTCCTGCAGGTTCTGTCCGACCCCGGGCAGATCGGCAACGACAGGAATGCCATGTCCGCGCAAAGCGTCGGCCGGACCGATCCCTGATAACATCAGCAATTTCGGCGAGGCAATCGCACCTGCCGACAAGATTACTTCGCGACTGGCCATGAGGGCCCATTTGCGGCCCTTCGCTACATACTCGACCCCGACGGCCCGCCCCTTTTCGACAATTATCCGCGTGACCGTGGAACCCGTTCGAACCTGGAGATTAGGTCGGTGGCGGGCGGGTTTGATGAAGGCCGTTGCGGCGCTGCTGCGCCGCCTGTTTTTGGCGGTGATCTGGTAAAGACCGCAGCCGGCCTGATCGCCGGAATTGAAATCAGGATTATAGGGCAGCCCAGCCTGCTGGCACGCCTGCAGCCAGGCGCGTGTGAGGGGGTGGATATGGTCGATGTCGGAAACGCCTAGCGGTCCCCCTACGGCGTGGGCCTGGTTGCAGAACCGGTTGTTGTCTTCCGACCGCCGAAAGTAGGGCAACACATCATCATAATTCCAGCCATCCGCGCCGAGCGCTTCCCACCGCGCATAGTCGGATGGCGCGCCGCGGATATAGATCATCGCGTTGACGGAACTGCCGCCGCCCAGCACCCGGGCCTGGACCATCGTCGGCTGCTCGACACGGGATTGGGCTGCGGTTGGTTCCCAGGGAATCCTTTTCAATAGGGGCCCTTGTGCGGTCTTATAGTAGGCACCCGGGATATGGATGTAGGGATTGAAGTCGCGTGGGCCTTCCTCCAGCAGGAAGACCGAGGCATCAGGATCTTCCGAAAGCCGCGCGGCAACCACGCATCCAGTCGAGCCGCCGCCAACGACTATGTAGTCACAGTTGGTCTGCATAATTTCATCCCGCGGTCGGATGCCCAAGAGCGCCGAGCCATACTTTGTCATGGGTCGAGATCCTCTGATCGAGCTCCAGCCTGAGGTCGGGTTTCATGCCGGATTTTGGCGCGGCAGATCTCCTGTTCGATCATCGATACGACGCAATGTCGAAGCTGCCTCTGCCAATCTCGCCCAGTAGGCAAACATCGAGAGCTCATGACAAGTTCGCAACGCATGGAACATGGAAGCAATGTGACGCGCCGAGCGAGAAAGTTCGCTGTGGTGAGGTCACTCTTTGCCTGGCATCGCTGGCGCCCTGAGAGCCAGTCTTTCGAAGACACCCGATTGCCGGCTTACCCACCGGGACCGGCGCACTTCGCAATATGGCGCAGAATTGACGTCAAGTTACGACAAGAATCGTCCAGACGCGCACTTCTTTTGGCGTCCGCATTGTGGTGTGGTCGGGCTCAGGTTACCCTGATGATGGACGACAAAACCGTGCCGAACCAGACGAGAGACCTTTCGTTTGCCGACGACTTCATCTTCGCCAAGCTCGTCGAAGATGTCCACGACTATCCCGTTGAAGACGCTGTCGTTGTGAATGTCAGCCCCAGCGCGATGATCACCGGAGATGAGCATCCGGCGATCGTGCCTGCCTGGAAATCGACATGGCTGAAGGGCGGGCAAATCAAATCCGCGGAACGGGCGGCGCTTCTGAAGGTGCGAAAAGCCACCAATCTCGGCGGCTGCATATTTCGTGGCTGGGACTGGCTTGGCAATCGAATCAAGAGCTTCCCACGCGACACGCCGCTGTTCATTTCCCCGCAGGATGAGATCGGCACGGTCAGCACCGATCCTTTGGTATTCACCAACGAGCGCGCAGCACCCGGCACCCCGCAGACGTTCACCCTCAAGCTGAACCTTTGGTGGTCGCCGGGAGACACTGACTGCTTCATTCACAATGAGCATCGCTTCCTTGAAACACACACGCAAATCCACGGCTCCGGCCGGATGCAGAAGTTTCGACTTCGTGACGAAACGACAATTTATGAAGACGTTGTGATGCCGGTCGGTTATTCGCATGACCCCTTCTGCAGGGTCAGCGGCAAGAATGAGTGGGCCTACCCATGGCACCGCTACTACGCGGATACCGATTCGGTGTGGCTCGCCATAGAACTCCACCCCTGAATTCGGCGATCCTTGGCGCGCTTCGCGGGCGGTATCAAGCATTGGCGCCGAGTGCCGTTCTCAGCGCTGTTTAAGCCGGTCAAAACCGGCCGGCTCTCGGCGGAATTTGTTGAAGTGAAGGAAAAAACATGAAGCTCGACAGCATGCGCGTTGAGGGGGCTGACAACGGCTCCGCGGCAATCGAGAACGCCTCGGTGCGGCTGCGGGCCAACGCGAACACGGACTGGTTCTTCGCCCCGAGCGGCAAAAGCCGGGCCGCGAATGTCACGCGATTGGTGCGCGAGATCGACGAGCAGCATTTTGCGCTGTCTGCCCGGGTCTCCGTCGACTTCGCCTCCGCTTACGACGCCGGCGCGATCTTCATCGAATGCGACGACAACAATTGGGCAAAGGTCGCCTTCGAATTTTCTGCCGCGCGTAAGCCGACCATCGTGAGCGTGGTGACGCGCGGCACATCCGACGACTCGGACGGTCCTCGTCATTCCGGCGCCCACGTGTGGCTGCGTGCTTATTGCGATGGCGAGACGGTCGCGTTCCATTTTTCGGAAGACGGCAAATACTGGAATTTCCTGCGCTGGTTCACTCTGCCCGGTGTAGCAAGGCGGCCGGTGCGTATGGGACTTGGCGTTCAATCGCCGACGGGCGAGGGGACGACCGCCGTCTTCTCAGACGTCAGGCTTTCTGTCGCCAAGATCAGCGATCTGCGCAACGGACAATAGCTGACCGTACTTTGGCCGTTGAGGACAGCTGCGCCAGTTCGTCTCATATCATCGATCTCGGTCGGGCAAACAGCGACTGACCGTCCTTTATGGTCGTCCGCATCGCTTTCCCTGCCAGACGCCGACGGTGATGCGAGATGGGGCAGGACACTGTGATCGGGGTCACGGATGTCACGCCGTCGCGTTACGGGGGTGGCCTGTTTCCAGGTCGCAAGAACAGTGATCCTTACGGATCGGCCGAGGTACGGGGCCTTGAGCACAAACGCGATCGCCGCGCCAGGAGTGCAAAGGTCGCAAAGGGTGTAGTGCGGGATTTGGTTGCCACCAAGCCCGCGCAACTCATGCCATGACCCCGCTGTGTGCATTCTCGTCTTGCGCCACAAGATCGGTGCTCCGACCGCGTCGCATTATGGCCGGCTTCACTGCTCCCCGCACGAAGATGCCTGTTGACCAGCGAACGGGTTCGGCGGGCTGAAAACCAAGCGCAGCAAGCCTGTCTCGGTCATTCAGCGCCGTCATTGCGAAAGCCCCTTGACAAGCTCCGCGCTTCGCAGGATGTTCATTCAGTAATAGTGACTTTCACTAGGTGAAATAAGGAACTGCAATGGCGACTGTGCTTCAAAAGGACGAGATCAAGGGGATCATCCCGCCGCTCGTTTCGACGTTTAGACCCGATGGTGATCTCGACCTGGATCTCTTCAAGGGTGAGCTTCGGTTCATGGAAAGCGCTGGCATTCGCCTTGCCGTGGTCGGCGGAAGCACAGGTTCGGGGGATGAGCTTTCCGCAGAAGAACTCGAGCTCTTGGTGGAAACAGCCACGGCCAACAGCAAGCTGCGCGTAATCGCAGGGATAATCACAACCACAACCCGCGACGCCATCAAGCGTGGTCTGCTAGCCAAGCAGGCCGGCGCCTGTGCGCTGATGCTTGGGCCGCCAATCTATAATACCCCATCGGGGGAGGGGCTGGAGAAGTTCATCCAGGATGTTGGGGCGGCGACCTCTCTACCCATCATCTACTATAACCACTTCTTCAACCCCCCTGCCGTCATGCAGCGCGTAGCCCAGCTGCCCGAAGTCATCTGCGTGAAGGAAGTGGCGCTGGAGCCGGTGACGGAACTCGTCCAGACCGTCGGCGACCGGGTCGCCATTGCCGCTGGCGCGGACTGCGTGAACATTGCGAGCTTTCTGTTTGGGGCGCAGGCCTCGATTTCCGGCATCAACACCGTCATCCCGAAACAGTACGGGGAGATCTTCGCCGCCCACGCGGCGGGCGACTACGTCCTTGGCCGGAAGCTGACGGACAAGATCGCGCCGCTCGCACGGGAGATGACCAAGAGCGTGAATTTCCCCGCCCGCATCAAGTTTGCCATCAACGCTCAAGGCCGCAAGGTGGGTGAACCGCGCAAGCCCAATGGCAACCTGGCCAAGCAGGACCAGGAAAACATCCTGAAGGCCCTCAAGCTTGCTGGACTGCTTGCCTAAGCCGTGGCCAGGCGCGAGCGCTCCGTCCATTGGTTGAATGAACAAGCCGAAGAAAACCATCTAAACAGGAGGGAATGTGGAATGAGCAAGGACATAAATCGCCCAAAGGCAGATTCGACGCTTATCGGGCGGCGCGATGTGCTGAAGACAGGCTTGTTGTTGGGCACCGGTATGATGCTTGCCGGGGCGGGGCTTCGCCCGGCCCTGGCCGATGAACCGAGGCGGGGAGGGACGCTCCGCGTCGGTCTAGGCGCAGCCGGGGCGAAATCGTCGCTCAACCCCTTCATCTCGACAGGCGATATGGATTTCGCCGTCGCCCAGTCGATCTTCGACCGGCTCACCGACTTCGACAAGGATGGCAATCTCTACAACAAGCTGGCGGATGACTTCACTCACAACGCCGAGGGCAACGTCTGGAAAATCAAGCTCAAGAAAGGTGTGGTCTGGCATGACGGCGCGCCTTTCACGGCCAAGGACGTCGTCTACACCATCCAGTACATCCTCAATTCTGACAACAAGGCCGATGCCTACCCCAACCTGGCGCCGCTCATGGAGCCGAAAGGGGTACGCGCGCTCGACGCCAATACGGTCGAAGTCGAATTGAAGCAGCCCTATGCGCTGCTGCCGCAAGTGCTGGGCAGCAAGGTCATGTTCCTCATGAAGGACGGCACGACCGACTTCGACAAGCCGATCGGGACCGGGCCCTTCAAGTTTGTGTCATGGTCCCGCGGTCAGCGGGTGACGCTGGCACGCAGCGATAACTATCGCACGCCCGACCAGCCATATCTCGATGGGGTCGAATTCATCGCGATCAACGACCCGACCGCGCGCATGAATGCGCTGGTGGCCAACCAAGTCGATGCCGTGGCTCAGCTCGATGGAAGTCTTGCGCGCCTGATTGAAGCAAATCCCGCACTCACCCTGCTGCGCTCGAAGAGCGGTGCCACGACCGACCAATTCATGATGACGAACCTGAAACCCTTTACGGACGTGCGCGTCCGCCAGGCGTTCCGGCTCATGATCGACCGCCAGCAACTGCTCGACAACGCATTGTCGGGATATGGCAGGATTGGCAACGACCTGCATTGCATCACGGATCCAGACTACGCCTCCGAACTGCCGCAACGCGCTTACGACCCGGATCAGGCGAAATCGCTGCTCAAGCAGGCGGGCTTTGACAATAGCCAGGCGATCACCCTCTACACCTCGGATGCCGCTCCAGGCATGCAGGCGTCGGCTACGCTCATCGCCAACCAGGCCAAGAAGATCGGCGTCAACATCGAACTTCTGGTCGTGCCGCCCGACAGCTACTATTCCGGCCCGAACTTCAAAAAGACGCAGATGGGCAGTTCGGATTGGGGACAGCACACTCTCGAATCCCAGTTCGGCCAAGGCTATGCCCGGGGTGCCTACTGGAACGAACCGGATTGGACCAGTGACGAGTTCGACAAGTGGGTAAGCAAGGCAAGAACCACGTTCGATGGCCCCAAGCGCCGCGAATATTATGTGGAGGCTCAGAAGGTCCTGTGGAACGAGGGAGCTTACATCATCTGGGGCTTCCGTGATCTTCTCGACGCCGCCAGCGCCAAGGTCAAGAATATCGTTCCCTCCACCCAGAGAAATCTCGGCTATTACCAGTTCGAAAGCGTCTATCTCGGGTAAACTGCAGCCGCCGTGGCCAGCCAAGCCGCGGCGGCTCCCTTTCTCTGAAGGTGAGACCCCTTGAATAAACCCTTGCTGCAGCTTCTGTTGACAAGAATAGTCCTGGCTGTCGTCACTCTTTTTGCCGTCTCCATTGTCGTCTTTGCCGCGACCCAATATCTGCCGGGAGATCCGGCCCGGGCAGCGCTCGGTGCCAAGGCGGACCCTTCGGCGGTGGAGGCGCTCAGGCGCGAGTTTGGCATGGATCGGCCGGCCGTCGTGCAATATGCCAGCTGGATCGGGGGCGCGCTCACCGGCGACTTCGGCCGGTCAATTCCGTCCGGCCGGCCAGTCTGGGAGACGATTGGGCCGAGGGCCGTCAACACCCTGATACTGACGGTCACATCGCTGCTCCTGCTGATACCGCTCTCCTTCGTGCTCGGCGTTGCCGCGGCGATCTACAAAGACAGACTGGCCGACCACCTGATATCAGTTCCGACAATCGTGACCGTTGCCCTGCCTGAGTTCGTAATCGGCACGGTATTGATTGTGCTTTTCGCGGTTTATCTTCGTTGGTTGCCGCCGGTTTCGCTGATCAACGACAGCCTTCCGCTTTCATCTCAATCGACCCTTTTCATTTTGCCGGTCCTGACCCTGCTCGGCACAACGCTGGCCCAGGTCGTACGCATGGTGCGGGCGGTGGCACTCGAAGTGTTGAACGCCGAATACATCTATATGGTACGGCTGAGGGGCATAAGCCCCGCGCGGGTGCTATTACGTCATGTTCTTCCCAACACCATCACACCCAGCATCCAGACGATCGCGTTGAATGCGGCCTGGTTGGCCGGCGGAGTGGTGGTCACCGAGTCCGTCTTTCAACTGCCGGGCATCGGCAGCGCGCTCTCGGAAGCGGTTATCAACCGAGACATGCCGACAGTGCTGGCCATCACGCTGATCATCACGGCGACCTATGTGCTTATCAACCTGGTGTCCGAAGCGCTGATCCTTCTTCTTAATCCAAGGCTGCGCGTGGCGCGCGGCACGACCTAGCCGGAGAGATTGACCGTATGCGCCGCTCCGTCCTGCGCCTGACCCTGGCGAAGCCAGCAGCTCGCATCGCTCTGGTCCTGGTCGTCATCATCGTTGCCCTCGCCTCGTTCGGACCATTGTTCAGTCCGTACGCCTTCGATGAAATCGTCGGGGCTCCCTTCGCGACCATAACCCACGAGCATTGGCTCGGAACCGACTTCCTGGGGCGCGACACTTTCAGCCGCTTTCTCTATGGCGGGAGGACTGTGCTCGTCGTCGCGCTTTGCGCGACCGTGGCGGCCTATGTAGTCGCGGTGCCGCTTGGCATCTACGCGGGCCTGCGGCGAGGCCCGCTGGATATTTTTCTGATTGCCAGATGATCGACCCGCAAAGTCGGACCCCGAAGTCGGCCAGGACCGGTGTCAGCACGTTGGGCAGGATGTCAATTTCCGACGTGATCTACGCGCTCCCGCCGGCCATCTTTCTTCTCGTCCTTCTCGCCTCGACCGGGCCAAGCCTGCCCACAGTCATCATAGGGATTGTGATCCTGCATTCACCCCGCATCTTCCGTATCGTGCGACTGATCACGATGGACATATCAAAGAACGAGTACGATCCGCTTCGCTAAGCTACCTGGGCCTGGGCCTGCCACCGCCGGCGGCCGACTGGGGTCTGCGTCCTCGAGGTGAAGAACCTGCGCGCGGCTCATGGCCGGCGAGTGCGTCGGCCTTGTCGGCGGCAGCGGCAGCGGCAAAACCACTACGGGCCGATGCGTGACCGGTTTGCACAGCAACGCTTCGGGCGGCTTGTTGTTCGAGGGACATTTGATGCCGTTCGCCGTCTCAAGTCGCTCCAAGGCAGATTTGAGCGCCATGCAGATCGTCTTCCAAAATCCTGACCGCTCGCTCAACCCAAAGGAATCGATCGCGCAAAGCATCGCCCGCGCCGTTCGCCTGACGGGGCTGGCTGACAAAGCAAGGGTCGGTGCCGAAGTGCGGTCGCTTCTTGACCGGGTTCGATTACCGCAACGGGTTGTCAATCTTTACCCGGGCGATCTATCGGGAGGTGAGCGTCAACGCGTGGCCGTGGCCCGCGCGCTCGCGGTCAAACCTAAGCTTCTGGTGTGCGACGAAATCACTTCGGCTCTCGACGTGTCTGTGCAGGCGGCCGTGGTCGAGCTTCTGCTCGATCTGAAGAAGGACGGCCTTGCGATGCTTTTCATAACCCACAACTTGCCGCTGGTCTCCGAAATTGCACAATCCATCATAATCATGAAGGATGGGAGCATCGTTGAGGCGGGACGAACGAATGACGTCCTGCGTTCGCCAAAGCACTCTTACACAAGAATGCTGTTGGACGCCGCGCCGCGACTTAATTGACGACCGGCTCGACTTGGAGCACCAAGGGGCGATTGCTAAGGGATTCGGTGGAACGATCTTGCCAAACGACCTGTTCACCGACGAGGAAAAAAGTGCCCGCTTCGACGCTGTCGATCGGGCGGTTGCAGTCTTGCGCGTTCTTGAGCGCTCTGATCAGCCCATGTCGCTGTCGATGATCGCGCGCGAGGTCGGGCTGGGACAGCCAACCACGTCACGTTATGTGGCCAGTCTCGTCGGGCATGGGCTGATCGAAAAGGTGAATGGAAATCGCTATGTGCTGGGCATTGGGCTTTATATTCTTGGGCAGAAATCACTCCATCGCAGAGACGTTCGAACGGTAGCCCATCCCTATCTGGAAACCTTGCATGAACAGTTCAACGAGACGGTCAGCTTCGCCCTTTGGCTGCGTCACGAGGTCATTGTCGTGGACTGTATCGAGGCCATGCAGACGTTGCGTCAGGGAGCGTCCGTGGGCGTAGTCAATCCATGGCACGCCACTTCTCTCGGAAAGTCCATTCTCGCCTGGCTTGATCCGCATGAAGTGGACGTGCTGCTGAAGCAGCCGGGGCTGCCCCGCTACACGCATAACACCCTCACCACCGTGGACCAATTGCGTGCCGAATTCCCACTTATCCGGGAGCGGGGCTATGCGATCGACAACGAGGAGTCCGCCATAGGAGGTCGCTGCATCGGCGCGCCTGTTTTCGATCAATCGGGACGCCCGCTCGGCGCCATCAGCATCAGTGGGCCAATCGCGCGTGTTACCGACGAGGATGTCCCCTCGACTGGAGGGCGAATTGCAGAGATCGCAGGGCAGATCTCCCGTGCAATGGGGTATTCGGGGAAGCCATCCCGTGACACCAGGCACGTCTAGGCCGCTCTTGCTCCTCGCTTTCTGGTGCGGGTCACTGGCCCGCAGCATCCTGTGCAGATTGATCTCGCTTAAGGAGGCCCCTCGTTGGCTGCCCTCCTTGAACTGTGGCGGTGCGGCGCTTCGAGGCGGCCTTAGCCAAAGCCTCCGCGGCGCGCAGGGCGGCGACATTATCTGACCCCCGTGCCAGCCAGGTCAGCCTGCGCTCCCCGGCGCTGACAAAGTCCTCGACTGCAGCAACATGCGAATCCCCGTCGCGAACCGGCACGAGCTCGTTCTTGGCTGCGTGCCGACGCATGAGCGTACCCGAAGCCTTGCCATTCAGCGTACCGTGGGCGATCAGCGTGCCGCGATCTCCAGCCACCACAACCGTGCTTTCCAGGTCGGCGATCGCAAAACTTTCGAATGCATGAAACAGACTGCCATCGTCGAGTTGGAAGGAATAGGAAATCTGGTTGGGTCTGCCATCGGCAACAGTGCAAATGGCCGAGACTTCGCGCGGTTCTCCACCCGTCAGGAACCTGGCAAGGTCGATGTCGTCGACGGACATGTCGAGATAGATGTCGCCCTCGTTGTCGAGATCGTCCTTTCTGCGCTTGGCAGCGGGCTTGTACGGTCCCTCGCGGGTAAGAAGGATCGATTGCACCTTCCCGATGTCACCATCCAGGATCAGTCTGCGCATCGTCTGGTGGATGGCCGACGCACGGAATGGTTGATGTACCGCAAGCACAATCCCGGCGCTGTCGCACAGACGCACAAGCTCAGCGGCCACTTTGCTGTTTTCGGAGATCGGTCCGTCACAAAGGACGTTCTTGCGAGCTTTGGCCGCGGCGGTGATGTAATGGGCCCGCCGCCTCAGACGTGCACTGACATAGGTGAACTCGACCTTAGGATCGCCGAGAGCCTCCGACAGGTTGGTCGTCCATTGCGGAATGTCGAGATCCTGAGCGAAATGAGCTGCATCCATCTTTCGGCGGCTGACCACCCACAACGGAGTATGCCCCTGCGCTCTGATGCCCGCGACCATCTGCTCCGTGGCAATGGTGCCGGTCCCCATAACTGACCACCCAGTCTTGCCGTGAATTGCCATGCCGGGCGCTCCTGATCTGGCCCCAAGTATGGGCGCATTCGCCTCCTGCCGCCAACTTCGCATGTCGTTGAAGTCTGCATTAAAGTGACGTACAGATAGCGTCTGTTCGCGTCATAGGGGAGGCGATCAACGTGAACCACATCGCGGGGGATACCGCCGCGCTCGCGGCAAATTTGAGGACCTTGTGCGATCGCCACGGGTCTGTCGCCGCTGTTTGTCGCAAATTAAACGTCAATCGGCAACAATTTAACAAATATCTCTCTGGCGCCCATGTGCCGTCCAGCGCCAATCTGCGCACGATCGCTAACTTCTTCGGATTGAGCGTTCCGATCCTCTTCTCCGACCCCGAGGAGTTCAGGACGCTCATTGATGGCAACTTTTTTCATGCGATGTCCACGGCGCGCCATCTGCCGGAGTTTGTCAACTTCCTCTCGAATATTGTCTTCGACGGTAGTGTGCAGGATTCGGAGATCCTGGGTGTCTATGACCGATATCAGTTTTCATCGATCTATAAAGGTTTCATTCTAAAATCGGCATTCTGCCTCTATCGAAATAACAATTTTCTCCAGCATTACTATATCGAGCGGTTCCCGAGCTTCGACCGGCCGGGAAGAACGGAATACGTCTTCAAGTACTACGGGTTCAGCTTCCCAGTTGCGGACCGGCTGTTTACGGCCGATTTCGAAGGCATCCAGAGCAATGAGCTCACCTTCGGTGTCTATGCCCAGGTCAAGCGAAATGCGAAGCGTTTCATGTTCGGCATCGCCAGTGGCATTGCCGCCAATGCCTTCCGACAGCCCTATTCGACGAAGGTCGCCTTGCACTACAAGGGGCCGGGCCTGCTCCAACGCAGTCACCTCAAGGAACTTACCGTGATTGACAGGAGCGACCCAGGCATCCCGAGGGAAGTGCTGCAATATCTGGGCGACGGTTCGGACATGATCCAGATGTGAAATGCGAACCGACTAAGAGCATTACTCGTCGGCCCTATATTCGGCTTTGACGAACCCGACTTTCACGCTACCCGTTCAATCGCTTGAATGTCTTGCAGTTTAGGTGTTCAGGACGAGTTCATTCAGTGCCAACCGATGCAGCGACGGCGTCGCGGCGGCAAGGACGGGGCCTCCTTCCTCAGCTCGGCCGCCGTCGAGACGAGTGATCACACCACCTGCCTTCTCAATGATCGGGATCAGCGCGACGATGTCGTAGGGCTGCAGGGAAGGTTCAACCGCCAGATCGATCCGGCCCGCCGCTAGCATGGCGAAGGCATAACATTCCCCACCGTACCGGGTCATCTTGACCGCGCTGTTCAGCCGCTCGAAGCCAGCTTTGAGATCGCCGTGAAAATGTTCGGGGGAGTTGGTGTGGAGAATGGCGTCGGAGAGGGTGTCGATGCCACGCGTCCTGAGTGGCTGGGGCTCACCGGCGCGCTGGCGCCATGAGCCTGTCGCGTCCGCCCAGAACCGTTCGCCGATATAGGGCTGGCTGAGCATCCCCATCTCGGCGCGCCCGCGAACCGTCAGACCGATGAGCGTTCCCCAGACGGGGATGCCGCAGATAAAAGGTCGGGTTCCATCCACGGGATCAAGCACCCAACGCCAGTCGCTACCGCCGCCCGTCTCGCCGAATTCCTCTCCAAGTACAGCGTGATCCGGGAACTCCGCCATTATGGCGGCACGCAACGCGATTTCTGCTTCTCGATCAGCCTCGGTCACCGGATCGAATCTATATCCGGGCTTCGGCTTGGTATCGACGGCAAGCTCGACCATATAGCGGGGCAGCGTCTCGGCATCCGCCAAATCAGCGAGACGGTGCAAGAATGATGAGTCCGGTAGCTTTGACATGTGTCACCTTGGCAAAAGATCGATAGAAGATCATTGGCTCGTCTGCTCGGAGCCGGGGAAGGCAACCCACGATTTGGAAGCTGAAGAACTGACGCTGATCTCGGAAAGCAGAACGCCCCGCAGCCCTTCGTAAACGTCTGCGAGCGGCACCGGGAGCGCACCTCGCCAGTTTCGGCCGGCTTCAAGCGCAGTCGCATAATCGCTGTATAGAACCGCGAGAGCCTCGAGGTAACCTTCAGGAGAGCCCGCCGGCAGACTTGTCGCAAGTTGCGCGTCCGAGGACATGTCGCCGTGGCCGCGACGATAGGTAAGGTCGCCTTCGCCGAGGCGGGACACAGTGAGTGTCTCCGGTGCCTCCTGCCGCCACTCGATGGTGGCCTTCGAGCCGACGATCTTGAAACGCAGGCCGTTGCGGTGGCCCGGAGCGGCAAGAGAGGACCACAAGAGGCCGTTGGCGCCGCCCTCGAACTCCAACTGGATCACGTCAGTGTCGTCTAGCCCGAAGGAGTCGACGGTTCGCATCAAATTGGCGTTGAGTGCGGTGCACCGGAGTCCGGAAACAAATTCGAGGATGTTGAAGGCGTGGGTTCCGATATCCCCCAGCGCGCCCGTCGGTCCCGCCTTTGCCGGGTCGCCGCGCCATACCCCGCCCTTGCCCAACTTCGAGGGGTCGTTGACCAACCATTCCAGCAAGTACTCTACATGCATGAAGCGTACCTGCCCGATTTCGCCCGCGCGGATGCGAGCGCGGGCGTCTCGGACCATTGGATACCCTGTATAGGTGTATGTTACAGCGAAGAACGTCTCGTTTGCGGCAGCGATCCGCTGGAGCTCGCGTGCCTCTTCAGATGAGTGGACCAGTGGCTTTTCGCAGATGACGGGAATCCCCGCTTCGAGAAACAATTTGCATGGCTCGAAATGGAGATGGTTGGGCGTAACGATAATCGCGACTTCGATGGCATCATCGCGCGCCGCTTCCGCCGCTGCCATGTCACTGAAGCTGAAGTAGGTGCGGTCCCAAGCCACTCCTAGGGCCTTGCCGGCTTCAATGCAGGCGTGACGGTCAGACGAGAACGCGCCTGCCACCAGTTCGAAACGATTGGTTAGCCGCATGGCAGTTCGATGCCGGCTTGCGAAGAACGATCCTCGCCCTCCTCCCACCATACCCGCGCGAAAGCGAGGTTTGCGGGGGATGTCATTTGTCAGAAGGTTCATAAATATCCTTGCGCATTCGGCCCAGCTCTGGACCGGTCGGGAGACCGGTGCCGCACTCGCTCAATCCGACAGCCGGCTGCGCTGCGGAACGATTGGACGCATCCTTCCACTCGCTCAATCGAGCGACAAGTTCGCACGGCGCCAATGAGTGACGCACAGTGATGCGATCGGTGAGGTCGTCCGATCCGCCAGAAAATGGGAGTCGAGATCTCCCTCACCATCACCGCAACGGCGGAATGGAATCGCGGCAAGGACGCGGGGCGTCACTGAGAAGTCAACGCGCGTTCTGACCATTTGCCCGCAGGCAGAACCCAGCAACGCGCCAGACCGAAGCGGTTGAGACCCCGTCGTAGCTGCTTGAAGTCTATTTCCATAGCGCGTCGGCAGGATTGGCTAGCGGCGTGCCGCAGGGGGTGCTCTAGTCGTAGACCAGGCGCGATGCCGGTCCACGATGACATTGCAGCGCGAGGCTCTTGGGATTTATATCCGCTGGCCTGAACCAAAGAAAGTCGCACATCATCGTCTCAAGGATGTTCGAATGATGCTTGCAGAAGAACGCCAGGTGATCATTCGCGAGAGATTGGCCGAGCATGGCAAGGTCCTGGCCAACGCGCTGGCTCTTGAATTTCGTGTCTCTGAAGACACTGTGCGCCGCGATCTACGCGATCTTGCCAGAGCCGGACTTTGCCGCAGGGTCTATGGCGGAGCGCTGGCAAGGGCATCGGAGGCCAAGACCGGGCCCGAGGCGGTCGAGGTCCTCGACCATGGATCTCGCACCGCTGGCTGCTGCCGGAGCGAAACTCGTACAATCCGGCGCAACGATCATGATGCACCATGGAGCCCTCAGTGTTGCCTTCGCCGGCGCCTTACCCCGCGACATGTCTTTAACGATTGTGACGAATTCCCTACTTGTCGCGACTGCGCTGGAAGGGCATCGTCAAGCGAGCGTCGTTCTTTTGGGCGGCTTGTACGACCAGGAGAAGGGATGCTCTGTTGGAACTACCGCCCTTTCGCAATTGGAGCAGTTCAACGCCGACATGTTCTTTGTCGCCGATTGCGCGGTCCATGCTTCCGTCGGATTGACCGCCTTTGACCTTCCCGACGCCGAAATCAAGCGCGTTATGTGCCGCCGAAGCGCCGCGAGAGTAGTTGTCGCTACGGTCGAGAGCATCGCGAAAACCGCCCCCTTTCAGGTTTCGGGACCTGACGCGATCGACCATATGCTCGCTGGGCGCCAGCTTGACGCCGAGACCCTCGAACCGTTTCGACGCCAAGGCACAGTTATCCACCGAATAGCCTGAGGACTGCGACAAAATCTTTCGCAAGCCGTCGGTCCGATGTTGCCGGATGATGGATCGCTCAAGACTAGGAGCCGACAAGATCCTGCATCAGGATTTTCAACTCGCGCGCCACATCGTAGCTGTCCATCTGGTGCTGCTTTTTGCAGAACAACTCGCAACTCCACCAGCTGTCGTAGCCGGTGGATTTCACTGCAGCCACCCACTCTCTCAGGTTCAATACGCCCTTGCCGGTTTCGACGTCGCGAAGAACAGGCTCGTTAGGGATGCCACCGCTGAACGCAAGAGAGTCACAAATGTGAACTCCGTAGATGAGGTCTTTGTCCAATTGCGAAATGCGTTCCGGGCCGTCGCCGGAGGTGTAACAGTGCCAGAAATCGACGACGACGCGTATGTTGTCGCGTGCCGCTTTCCTTATGGTCCGAAGCTGCCTGTCAATTGTATTGAGTGGGGTCCAGGACAGCGCCTCATGGTAGATGACCAGGTTGCGTTGAGCAGCGAGGTCGGCGACGGCTGCCAGCCCGGACGCCGTGATGTCGATCTGCTCCTCGATCGGCAGCCCGACGACGCCTCGGTAAAGATCCGGGTGCCTCTTGCTGGCCTCGGGATCGAGAGCCGCGAGACTGATTGGACCGGTGATGACCTGAATGCCCTTCGCTCCAACCGAGACGGCGAGTTCTATCAACTCTTCCGCGTCCTTCAGCAATGCTTTGCGGGCATTGCCGTGGCGCTCCACATCGAGAAGAAATCCGATGCCTGGAATGAACATGTCATCGATCAAGCGGCGCAGCTCCTGGAAAGTGAACCCGGCATCCAGAAAAGCGCGGATCTTGGCCCCAGAGGCTTCCAGTCCGTCGAAGCCGAGCTCGCGCGCAATATCCACATCTAGGGCCAGCGTGCCGTGTCGCGCCACGAGAGCATGCAGAATTAGCTGGTTGCGCTTCGTCGTCATTGCTGTGCCCGTCGCTTGACTACCGGATTATGTCCAATGCCAGGTCCCTGCTGGATCACGACGGTGGCATAGAGCCTCGCTGGCTCTGCGGCGCCAGGCCGATAACCACTCTGGTTGCTCATGGCTTTCACCATCGCGAGCCGATTACCCGCGCAATCAAGACATATCGCATGCCGAGGGGAAACTGCGCGGCAGCCCGAATTCGTGCGCGACCTAAGGTTCCGGTCGCGTCACATTGCGCCAAATTCGCTGCTAAGGGGGCAAAATGGCTTCCGATTAAAAACGAGCCCGCTATGCGGCTGAGTTCGCAGCCCACGGGAACTGACCGATCCCATATGTCGCAATGCTTCTTTCTCAGCGCGTCACATCGCGTCTATTAAAGCTACCCTGCGAACTTGTCGCGCAGCCACAGATGACTGCTTACTGGGCGCATGGACGAGGAGCATATCCACAATCGCCTCGCCAACAAAGACAAGAGGTCGAACAATGAAACTGACTGGCGGGCAGATCGTCGCGAAAGCGCTCAAGGAATATGGCGTCGAATACGTGGCTGGTGTTCCCGGCCATGGCATCTGGTCTCTGTTCGATGCCTTCCTGGAGGAAGGCTCGCAATTGCCCTTCATCCAGGTCATGCACGAACAAAGCGCCGTTCACATGGCGGACGGTTATTTCCGTGCAAGCGGCCGGCCAATGGCATGTTCGACATCGGTCGGGCCAGGTGCGACCAACACAATTATTGGCCTCGCCACAGCCTATTGCGATTCCACCTCGCTGTTCTACGTCTCCGGCTCGCCACAGACCTACATGCACGGCCATGGCACCATGCAGGAGATCGAGCGCCAACAGGACAATGCTTTCCCGCGCATCACCGAGCAGGTGACAAAACGGGCATGGCAAGCCCAGTCCGTGCAGGTCCTGCCGAGCATTATGCATCGCGCCTTCAACGCCATGCTCACCGGCCGCCCGGGTCCCGTGCATGTCGAGGTGCCGATGGACGTTCAGGTCGAAGCGGCCGATGTCACCATTCATCCGCTGGAAAAGCGCCTTCCCATTGGCGTGGCCTATCCCGATCCGAGCGCGATCGAGGCCGCGGTCAAGGTCCTGTTGAGTGCCGAACGCCCGGTCATCGTCGCCGGTGGCGGTGCGATCACGGCCAACGCGTCGAGCGAACTGACGCGTCTGGCCGAGCGCGTCGGCGCCGCCGTTTCGATCACCTGGAACGGCAAGGGCGCCATCTCGGAAGATCACGAGCTCTTCATTGGAGCAGTCGGCCAGACCGGCACGACCTGCGGCAACAAGATCACTGCTTCCGCAGATGTGGTCGTTTCGGTCGGCTGCCGCTTCACCGACTGGTCGGCATCTTCCTACGCCAAGGGCGTCTCGTTCTCGATCCCTCCAGGTAAGCTGATCCATATTGACCTCGACCCGCGCGAGATCGGCAAGACCTATCCGACCGAGGTGGGGATCGTATCAGACGCAAAGGTGGCCTTGGAGGCGATCCTGGCCCTCATCTCGGAGGGCGATGCAAAGAAGGCTCTGGGCAAACGCGAGCAGTTCCTGGCCGACGTTCAGAAGGCCAAGGCGGACTGGATCGCTCAGGTGTCGCCGCGCGAAAACAGCCGCGAAACGCCTTTCACCTCCCAGCGCCCGCTGGTCGCTTTGCGCAAGGTACTCGATCGCAACGGTATTGTGGTTGTCGGTTCGGGCAATACCCAGGGCTCGGTGAAGCAAAGCTTCCCTGTCTACGAGCCTCGCACCCACCTGACCTCGGGCTCCTATTCGCCAATGGGCTGGGCGGTGCCGGCGGCGTTGGGGGCAAAGCTCGCATGCCCGGACCGCCAAGTCGTGGCGATCGTTGGCGACGGTGACTTCATGATGTCGCTGCCCGAAATGGGTACTGCCGCGATGAACGGCATCAATGTGGTCTTCCTCGTGCTGAACAATTCGGGATATATGTCGATCCGAGGCGGTCAGCGCAAGTTCATGGGCCGTCACATTGCTTCCGAATTCAACCATCACTCAGGCAATGGTCAGCCTTATTCGGCCGATATCACGGCTTCGGCGCGCGCGTTCGGGCTCGAGGCCTGGAAAGTCGAGAAGGATGAAGATCTCGAAAGCAGCCTGAAGGCAGCCTTGGAATGCGGCGGGCCCGCTCTCGTCGAAGTCATCGTGTCGCGTGACGCTGCGGGGCCGTTCGCCACCGGCTGGTGGGATTTCCCGTCACCAGCCTACTACGAAAAAGAGCAGGCTGCTTACGCCCAGATGCGTGCACGCGAACAGCACCTCTAGCAAAATTGACGCGAGGGTTGGTCATGCGCCGCCCTCGCATTTCGCCATCCACCACATTGATGATGCGGCGCGCAAGCGCCCGCAAACCAAGAGTTGTTGCCATGATACGCACGGTCAAGCCCGCCAAAGGCAGTGTCGCAGACGATGGCCAGCCCGCAGTAACCGCGACAGTCCAGGCATTGCTGGCGCAAGTCGAGAAAGGGGGCGACGCGGCAGTGCGCGATTTGTCCATCCGCTTCGACAGGTTCGACCGCGACAGCTATCGCCTGACCAAGGCTGAGATTGACGGATGCATCAACGCGTTGAGCAAACGCGAGCGCGAGGATCTCGATTTCGCCCAGGACCAGATACGCAAATTCGCCGAAGCCCAGCGGGCCACACTTCGCGATCTGGAGATCGAGACGCTACCAGGCGTTATTTTGGGGCATAAGAACATACCGATCGAGAATGTCGGATGTTATGTACCGGGCGGCAAATATCCGCTGCTTGCCTCTGCTCACATGACGGTCTTGACCGCTCGCGTGGCAGGCTGCGAACGCGTCATCACTTGCGCTCCGCCGTTTCGAGGCAAGATCGCCGACAAGATCGTCGCCGCCCAGGCGCTTGCGGGCGCGGACGAAATCTATTGCCTTGGCGGTGTCCAGGCGATCGCGGCCATGGCCTATGGCACTGAGACGATCGCTCCCGTGGATATCCTGGCCGGCCCCGGCAATGCCTACGTCGCCGAAGCGAAACGGCTGCTGTTCGGCGAAGTTGGCATCGATCTGTTCGCCGGTCCGACCGAGACCTTGGTGATTGCTGACGACAGTGTCGACGGTGAGATCGTGGCGACCGACCTGCTTGGCCAGGCGGAGCACGGCGTCAACTCTCCCGCCGTTCTGATCACCAATTCTGAGAAACTTGCCCGCGATACCCTCGATGAGATCGAGCGTTTGCTCAAAATCCTGCCGACTGCGGCTGTCGCCGGCAAAGCCTGGGAAGACTACGGCGAGATCATCCTGTGCGACACGCTGGATGAGATGGTGGCGGAAGCGGATCGCATTGCCTCCGAGCACGTGCAGGTCATGACACGTGATCCGGACTATTTCCTTGAGAGGATGAAGAACTATGGCGCTCTGTTTCTGGGCGCTCGCACCAACGTCTCTTTCGGCGACAAGGTGATTGGAACCAACCACACGCTGCCTACGAACAAGGCAGCCCGATATACAGGCGGTCTGTGGGTCGGCAAGTTCCTTAAAACCTGCACCTACCAGCGGATCGAGACCGATGAGGCGTCCGCCTTGGTCGGCCAGTACAGCTCGCGCCTCTGCATCATGGAAGGTTTCGCCGGCCACGCCGAGCAGTCCAACATCCGCGTCCGCCGCTATGGCCGGCGCAACGTTCCATACGCATCGGCAGCCGAACCGCTCTGATGCGCAACACGCCCCGGCACGCGCCCCACAGGATCGAGCCGGATCATCAAGCCACCAACGCAAGCAACAAGGGGAACTACAATGAAGCTCACCACCATCCTAGCCGCCTCGATCGCCTTCATGCCGGTTGCGGCAATGGCCGAAAGCAAGGGCAAGGTCGAAGGCATTCATCACTGGGTGTCCGAAAGCGAGGTCAAAGCGCTCAAGGTCATCACCGATAAGCTGGCCTCCAAGGGTTACACCTGGGAAGATAGCGCGGTCGGCGGTCTGAGCGGCGCCAACGCGCTGCAGGCATTGCGCACGCGTCTTGCCGCCGGGAACCCCCCGGCAACGATGCAGTTCCTTGGCTATGAAGGGCTCGACTGGGGCAAGCAGGGCGTCCTGCGCTCTCTCAACGATCTCTACACCAAGAACGGCTGGGACAAGGCGCTCGCCCCGCAGCTGCTTGCATTCGTCAAAAACGGAGACGACTTCATTTCCGTGCCGATCAACATGCACAGGCAGAACTGGCTTTGGGCGAACAAGGCCGTTTTCGACAAGGCCGGCGTCAAGGAACCGAAGTCTTGGGATGAGCTGATCGCCGACGGAGACAAGCTCCGGGCCGCCGGTGTGGTCCCGCTCGCCATGGGTGACGAGAGCTGGCAGATCCTCGAGGTCTTCGAGGCAATCCTTGTCGACGTGAACGGGCCCGAATTCTACAAGAAGGCAGTCATCGACCTGGACGAGGGCGCTCTTTCGAGCCCCGAAATGATCGCGACGTTCGACAAGCTTAGGAAGGTCCGCGGACTTGTCGATGACGGCTTCACCGGGCGTGATTGGGCCGTCGCAACGGGCATGGTCGCGGATGGCAAGGCCGCCATGCAGGTCATGGGCGACTGGGCCAAAGGCGAGTTCCTTGCCAAGGGCCTCAAGCCCGGCGTCGATTTCCTCTGCTTCCCAACGCCGACCGACAAGCCCAACTTCAAGTTCGTGATCGACGCATTTGGCATGTTCAAGGTCGATGATGCCGTGACCACAGCAGGCCAGGACGCCTGGGCAGAATCGATCATGGATCCCGAGGTGCAGAAGCAATTCAACCTGATCAAGGGTTCGATCCCGGCTCGCTCCGACGTTCCGGTAGACAGTTTCGATGATTGCGCGAAGCGCAGCTATGCTGACCGCGAGGCGGCGGTGAAGAACGGAGCGATGCTCGGCGGCCTCACGGAAGGCTTTGCTGCCCAGCCTCAATTCGCCGGCGTCTTCACCGACGTCGTCGGCAAATTCTTCGTCACCGACATGTCGTCCAAGCATGCTGTTCAGGCCCTGGTCGACGGGATCAACAACGCCCGCTAGTCCAAGCCATCAAAGCCCTCCCGGCAATCGTGCCGGCGGGGACACCGTCCGCAACAATGCTCGGCAATAGCGAGGTTGGTCCCATGTCGCTCAAAAACAAATTGGACCTATGGCTGCCGCGGCTCGTCCTGTCGCCCAGCCTGCTGGCCGTTCTGATTGCCGTCTATCTCTTCATAGTCTGGACGGCCTGGATCTCGCTATCTTCGTCCCAGATGGTCCCGAAGTTCGACTTCGTCGGGCTCGAGCAATATGTCCGTTTGTGGTCGACCCCGCGCTGGCACACTGCAGTCGCCAATCTCTTCATCTTTACGGCGTTGTTCCTGGCGATCACCATCGCGCTGGGCTTGTTCCTCGCGATTCTGCTCGACCAGAAGGTGAGGGCGGAGGGCTTTCTGCGAGCCGTCTACCTCCATCCCATGGCCTTGTCATTCATTGTCACGGGCACAGCCTGGAAATGGATCCTGAACCCGGACCTCGGCCTGCAGAAGGTCGTCAACGAGCTCGGCTGGACCGGTTTTGTCTTCGATTGGATCACACAACCAAGCTTTGCAATCTACTGCGTGGTGATCGCAGCGGTCTGGCAATCGACGGGGTTCGCGATGGCCATTTTCCTGGCCGGGCTGCGAGCGATCGATACTTCGATCATCAAGGCCGCGCAGATCGAGGGAGCCAGCCTGCCGCGAATCTACCTCAGCGTCATCGTGCCGATGCTGCGCCCGGCATTCCTGAGCGTCATCGTCCTACTGAGCTATATCTCGATCAAGAGCTTCGACCTGGTTCTGGCCCTCACAAATGCCGGGCCTGGCAGCGCCACCGAAATGCCCTCGACCTTCATGTTCGCCGCGACGTTCAGGCGCAACCAGATGGGCGTAGGTGCCGCCAGCGCCATCATGATGCTGATGACGGTCGCGGCCATCATCGTTCCCTACCTCTATTCGGAATTGAGGGAGGACCGCAATGCGCACTGAAGCACGCTCGGCGCGTCGTTCACACCAGATCGGCCGCCTGTTCATCTATGGCTCGCTGATCGCGCTCGCCGCCTTCTACCTGATGCCGCTTTGGGTGATGATCGTCACCTCGCTCAAGTCGCTGGATGAAATCTATGGCGGCTCCTTCATCGGGGTGCCCCAGGCGATCACCTTCGGAGCCTGGAACAAGGCATGGCAGGAGGCCTGCATTGGTACGGCCTGCACGGGACTGCGGCCATACTTCATCAATTCCATCCTCATGGTCGTGCCCGCCGTCATCCTGTCCACGGGGATAGGCGCGATAAACGGCTATATCCTCACGAAGTGGCGTTTCGCCGGGGCGAACGCAATATTCGGACTATTGCTGTTCGGCTGCTTCCTGCCGTTCCAGGCCGTTATCTTGCCCATGGCGCAGCTGCTTGGTCGCCTCCACCTTTCCGGCACCATTCCGGGTCTCGTGCTGGTTCACACCGTATACGGCATAAGCTTCACGACCCTGTTCTTCCGGAACTATTTCATCACGATCCCGGACGAACTGACCCGCGCGGCTCAAATCGACGGAGCTGGGTTCTTTCGGATCTTCTTTTCAGTGATGTTGCCGACCGCGCTTCCCATCATCGTGGTCTCTTGCATCTGGCAATTCACGCAGATCTGGAACGACTTTCTTTTCGGCGTGTCGTTCACCGCAGGGCAATCATCGCCGATCACCGTGGCGCTGAACAACATCGTCAACGTGACGATGGGGCGCAAGCAATACAATGTCGACATGGCGGCCGCCATGATTGCCGCCATCCCCACCCTTCTCGTCTACGTCGTCGCGGGACGCTACTTCGTGCGCGGTCTGACCGCCGGCGCCGTGAAAGGCTAGTGCTATGTCAACGCTTGAAATCGATCGGGCCCGCAAGCTCTACGGTGACCTCGAAGTCCTGAAGGAGGTCAGTATCTCCATCGCCACCGGCGACTTCCTGGTGCTGCTCGGCCCTTCGGGTTGTGGCAAGTCCACACTGCTCAACATGATCGCCGGCCTCGAGAACATCTCAGGTGGCGAAATCCGCATCGCCGGCAGGGTTGTCAACGACCTGTCGCCGAAAGACAGGGATATCGCCATGGTGTTCCAGTCCTACGCCCTCTATCCCACGATGACCGTGCGCCAGAACATCGAGTTCGGCATGAAGATCCGCGGCGTGCCGCAAGCCGAGCGGGACAAGGCGGTCAAGACGGCGGCCGACCTGCTCCAGATGACGCATCTTCTGGACAGGAAGCCCTCGCAACTCTCGGGAGGCCAGCGCCAGCGCGTGGCAATGGGGCGCGCGATCGTGCGCCAACCCAAGCTGTTCCTGTTCGACGAACCTTTATCCAACCTGGACGCCAAGTTGCGCGTCGACATGCGAACCGAGATCAAGCGTCTTCATGCACGATTGGGAACCACAATCGTATACGTCACGCATGACCAGATCGAAGCCATGACGCTCGCCACGCGCGTTGCCGTGATGAAGGACGGCGTGGTCCAGCACCTTGACGATCCGCAGTCGGTCTACGACCGGCCGGCGAACGTATACGTGGCCAAGTTCGTGGGCTCGCCCTCCATGAACATCGTTCCGGCGAGACTTGACGTGGAAGACGGTCGGCCAGTCGCGGTGATCGACGTCCCAGGTGGGGCGGCTGCCCGCCTCTCAGGCATCCCTTTGTCTTCACAAGCGGCAGCCAAATACGCTGGGCGCAGTATTCTGCTGGGCGTTCGTCCGGAGTTGTTCAGCGTCGCCGGCGCTCAAGCCGCGCAAGCGGTCACGGTAAACATCGACGTTGTCGAGCCTACGGGCCCCGATACGCTTGCTCTTTTCCAGGCAGGCGGGGTCGAAGTCACAGCTCGTGTGCCGCCAAGGGCCGTGGCAGCCCGCACTTCGGCGACCCTCGCGGTCGATACTGGCAAGATCGTGCTGTTCGATGCCGACAATGAGCAACGCATAGACTGAGGCATCGACGTGGATCAAACAGCTGATATCGTCATTATCGGGTCAGGCATAGGAGGCGCTTCCCTGGCCCATAGCCTGGCCGGCACCGGCAGGCGCATCGTGATTCTGGAACGTGGCGAGCACCTGCGCGACGCGCCCCAGGCGCGCGACGACCGGGCGATATTTCTCGAGGGCTTCTACCGTTCGACCGAAGAGTGGCTCGGCGACGATGGGCAGGCTTTCCTGCCCGGCAACTATTACTATGTTGGAGGCAATTCCAAATTCTTCGGCGCGGTGATGTACCGCTACAGGCTTGAGGATTTCTCGCCCCGCCCGCACATGGACGGCGCCTCGCCTGGATGGCCGATCACCTACGAGGAGCTCGAGCCCTGGTACGAGCGAGCCGAGGCGATTTTCAAGGTGCGGGGTGACCCCACGCAGGATCCCACCGAGCCGCCGCGCACCGGTCCTTACCGTTTTCCGCCGGTACCCGACGAGCCGGCCATAGCGGCCGTGCGCGCTCGCTTGAAAGAGGCGGGGATCCATCCAGCCAGCCTTCCCCTGGCTATCGACATCAATGAGTGGCTTCGCCGCGCAAAGACCGGTTGGGATGCGTTTCCCAACACGGGTTCCGGCAAGATCGACGCCGAAGTTGGACCGCTGACTGCCGCGTTGAACAGCAGCAACGTCAGTCTCGTGACCGGGGCCAGTGTCGTACGGCTGGAAACCGATCCGACGGGTCGCAAGGTGACTGCCGCGGTGTTTTTCAAGGATGGAGTTGAGCGGCGGATCAGCGCTGGCGTCTTCGCCGTTGCGGCTGGTGCGGTCCAAAGCGCGGCACTCTTGCTGCGGTCGGCGAATGCCGCGCATCCGCGCGGGCTGGCCAACGGCTCCGACCAACTCGGCCGCAACTTCATGAACCACAACACCACCGCCATGCTGGCGATCGATCCGCGGTCGGCCAATACGTCGGTCTACCAGAAGACCCTGGCATTCAACGACTTCTATAACGCCGATCCGGAAACAGGTTTCCCGCTTGGCAACGTGCAATTGCTTGGACATATCACGGGTAACATCCTCAAGGCGAACGCGCCCTTGCTGCCACGGTGGCTGGCGGGGCTGATAGCCCGCAATTGCTATGGCTGGTTCTTGACCAGCGAGGACCTGCCCAATCCAGAGAGCCGGGTCACGGTTCAGAATGGCCGCATCGTCATGCATTGGGTTCGCAGCAACATGGGAGCGCACGAGCTGCTGATCCGCAGGACGCGAGGTGTGATGCGAAGGGCGGGCTTCCCCATCGTTCTTACTCGAACCTTCGGCAGAAAGACGACTTCGCACCAGTGTGGCACTGCCAGGCTTGGAAGCGATCCGGAGACGTCGGTTGTGTCGCCTGATTGCCGTTCCCACGAAATTGCAAACCTCTATGTAACCGACGCTTCTGTGCTTCCGACATCCGCGGCCGTCAACCCGGCACTGACTATCGCGGCGCTCGCCATCAAGGCTGGCGCCGTCATCAGCCGGTCGTGAGGACCTCATCTTAGTATCCAGACTTGTGAATCTTGCACCTGTGTGGGTGACGCCCGAGGTCTTGGCTGAGCGGAGTTAGCAACCATGATTGCCGACCGTATCGAAACGGATCTGATCGGACCGCTCGCTGTACCGGGCCACGTGCTCTATGGCGTGCACACCCGTCGAGCAGAACAGAACTTCGATGTGTCCGGGCTGCGGCTGAAGGATTTTCCCGAGTTCATCCAGTCGATGGCGATGGTGAAAAAGGCTGCTTGTCTTGCAAACATGGAACTCGGACTGCTCTCGCCCGAAAAGGCCCAGGCTATCTCAGATGCGTGCGACGATATCATCGAACTGAAGGGGATCGAAGAAAACTTCCCGGTTGACATGATGCAGGGAGGGGCCGGTACGTCGACAAACATGAACGTCAACGAGGTTGTGACCAACCTGGCCCTGATCAAACTCGGCGCCAAAATTGGCGATTACGCAAGGCTGCACCCCAACGACGACGTAAACCTTTCCCAGTCGACAAACGATGTGTATCCGACCGCAATCCGTCTGACGGTTTTGCGGGCCTGCGACGGGCTCGTATCGGCACAAGTCAATTTGCGTGATGCGTTTCGCGCCAAGGCGCTCCAGCACGCGAATGAGCTCAAGGTTGGCCGAACTCAGCTTCAGGACGCGGTGCCCATGACAGTTGGGCAGGAGTTCGAAGCCTTTGCTGAACTCATCGACGAAGATATCGTCCAACTTCAGTCGGTCGCGAGATTGTTGTTGGAAATCAACCTTGGGGGCTCGGCGATCGGCACTTCGATTAACGTGCCCCGCGAGTTCCCAGGCATCGTTTGCGGTCATCTGTCGCGAATATCAGGCATTCAGCTTGTTGCTGCCCGTAATTTCATCGAGGCAACGTCGGACACCGGCGGCTTCGTTTCCTTTTCGGGCATGCTGAAGCGCATCGCAGTCAAGCTGACCAAGATCTGCAACGATTTGCGCCTGCTTAGCAGTGGGCCGCTTGGCGGACTGGGCGAGATTCGATTGCCACCCGTGCAGGCCGGCTCTTCGATCATGCCGGGTAAAATCAATCCCGTCATTCCTGAGATGGTGAACCAACTCAGCTTCCAGGTGATTGGCAACGATCTTACCGTGACACTGGCCGCAAGCGCGGGCCAGCTTCAGTTGAATGCAATGGAGCCGGTGATCGTCTTGAACATCCTGCAATCCATGCGGTTGTTGACGAGAGGAATGCGGATTTTCAAAGAGCGCTGCGTGGACGGGATCGAAGTCGATTTTGGTCGTTGCAGAGCGCTGCTTGATCAATCCCTCGTTCTGGCAACGCCCTTAGCAAAACTGATCGGCTACGGCAAAGCAGCCGAATTGTCCAAGCGCGCTTTGGCAGGGAAGAGGACCTTACGCCAAGTCGTTGAAGAAGCGGGGGTTCTGCTTCCCGACCAGGTTGAGCATATTTTTGGCAACAGCGCTGAGTTCGCTGGTCTCCCCGACGCCTCCCCGGCTTGAAGATTGGAAGACTGTCTCGGAAGTGATGACCGGGACATCCCGGTCGTCGGGCTTGGCGCAGCGGATGCCGTTCGCACAGCGCCAAATGGGTAAGGCGCCGCTCGCAAGAGACTGCTGGCCCTTACGTCAGCTGGTCAGGACCTGTCGTGGACGGCGATGACAGCCTTGATCAGCCCAGCCTTCTCGCGTGACCAGCGCGCAATGTCGTGAGGGCTCTTGGCCAGAGTGGTCCGGTGGGTCACGAGCCTGGTAATCGGTATTTCGCCGTCCCGGATCGATGCGGCGACCTGATCGAAATCGCTCCTGGTGGCGTTACGGCTGCCGATCACCGTCATCAAGAGCAGAGCCGAGATCGTGCCTCACTTACCCGTCCATTCGCGAATACGGCGCACGACCTCAGTTGTCGAGATGCCGTACCGATCGTGAAGTGTCGGCAGAGCACCGGCGTCCAAAAACTCGTCGGGAAGGGCGATCTGCCGAAAGGCGGGTGTCACGCCCTCGCGCATAAGCAATGCGGCGACACTTTCACCCAGTCCGCCTATGACGGTGTGGTTTTCCGCCACCACCACCAGCCGGCCAGCTTGGCGCGCGGCCGCAAGAATTCTCTCATTGTCCAGCTGAGATTGCCTCGGATAGTTTGTCGAACGCAGCCTTCTTCCCCGAAGCCCGTCGGCAGACAAGGCGGACCCGGTATTCCCTGGTCCGCCTTTTTGCGTCCTTCTAATGGCGGGTTCGCGGGTAAGCCTTACGTCTTCGTTTCGGGGGAGAAAATGGAAAAGCGAAACGAACGGCGTACTGCGGCAGGAATCGGTGCAGAAAGGCCCACGCAAAAGTCCCCACATCTTCGTCAGTCGCTCACTCCCCGGCGGGTGTGTACGCGCTGGCGACCTTGTTTGATATCGCCACCCCGCCGGACATCCGCTCGCCTTCCAACTCGGAATTCTCCTAGGAACACGTCATCCTCCAAGCTTTCGACCTGACGTTCCAGCGTCTTCCGTTACCGTGCTGCTCGAATGAGAAACTCGGTGCTGAGTCGAAATTGGTACAGATGGCGATACTTGCTCGATTGCTAAAATAGTGAAATTTTCGCCTCGAGTGCCTGGAAGCAGGATTGGGGAGATGTACTTTCCTCAGTTTCTGGTCGGAATGCTGATCACGTCGAGCGTAGTCGGAACCTGGGCCTATGAGGTCACAGGGTCCGTCTGGATGAGCATTGCCTGGAGCCTCCTAGCCGCGCTTCTGTTGCAGGTCGGCTATCTCGCGATTGTGTTCAGGCTTGTATATGGTCGGCGACACTCCGAGCCGAAGGCGAAGGAGACCGATCCGGACGCTGCCAAGCAACAATCCCTTCCACATCAGCCACGACATACGGACGGCCGCTGACCAACTGCCGGCTTGGGCGTTCTCGTCCCTGCTTTTTTGGAGACCCGTAGCGTCCGCGCAGGCCCCCGTATGTGTCCGATCACAAGATTCCCGCCACATTGCCGAGCTTTGGTTAGCGTCGCTCCCGGGTAACATGCAACAAGCGCTGGAGTCGGACCGGCAGGTGCGGCGAGGCGTGCAATTCGGTACAGCTCTTTTTCCATCGGCGGAGATATTCGGCGATTGGAACCCCGCTGCGGCCAGGCCAGCGGTTGAGCGCGCCCAGCGCCTCAACGCAATCGGGAACCTGTTCGTATTCTGCGAGAATGGTCGGGCACATTGCTTGCGCGAACGGATTGAGACCTGGAACTTCGATCTCGTTTCGGTGGTCGGCGAACCACGTCGCAGCATCTCGGGTTAGCCCCTGGCTGTCGGCGAGCGCGGTATAGCGTTTGATTATGTTCCCACGATATTCGGCAATGGCATCGCCGAAAGCGTTGTCACCTGCGAAAGGCGGGTCCTGTTTCCAGTCTTTCGCCAGGCGTCCCAGGCCTCGCAGCGAGAAGGCCTCCACCATGGCTTCCTCCAGCCATTGGCAAGGCGGTGCCGGCTTCGCATCGGCCTGCCAGCTGTTGGCAAGCACATGGCCGAGTTCATGGCCGAACTGGTAGGCAAGCTTCGACCAGTCCCGTTCGCCGATGTCGACAATGATCCAGGCCATACTGCTGCCGTCGGGATGCAGCCAGATCGCCGGCTGTCCGGTGCCATGGCGGTCGACGCGGAGCCTTGCCGGCTGGCGATCAGACAGCAGTCGGACGCCGTCTAGGCAGGCGCGCCGCGCCTTTTCAACGACCTGTTCTGCCGCTTGCGGGAGCATGCGGCCCCAATTGCCCGCGAGTTCGAGGGGGGCGGACAGAAGCGTCGCGGGTGTCTTATTCCGGGGGGATGGCATAGCTGCATAGCCCGGGTCCAGGATGGCCGAAAACTTTGCCATTGCGGTAGCCGATGCTGCCGCAACGATAATGCCAACCGCCAAATCTCGGCGCCTCATAGCCTCTCCAGTTGGCGGACGCAAATCCTCCAAAAGTTCGAATGCCTGGTCCAAGCCGTCTCGCCAGCTATCACCGATCCGGCTAGACTTGAAGTTCTCTCAAGTGGAGGCCGGGGCGCAAGCTGGTTCGCTCGATGCAAAGTGAGTGAATGGACGAACCATCGCCAAAATGGGGCTAAAAGCGTCATGTCGGAGATTTATGTAATCAATCTCGATCGAAGTGTCGGGCGGCTGGATAAATTTCGCAAGTTGAACTCGCACCTGCCGGAAGTCCGGAGGTTCTCCGGATTTGACGGAAAATCCATCGACCGCGACAAGCTGATAGAGAGTGGGGTTATCAGTTCGGATTTGGAGTATGCGCCTGGGAGTCTGGGCTGCGCCATCTCGCACGTGACGCTCTGGAGAGAGGCCGTCGGTCGCCACAAGGTGATAACGGTTGCCGAAGATGATGCGATCTTCTCTCGCGAGTTCGAACGACATACGAACACGCTCTTGGCGAACATCCCGGCCGATTGGGATTTCATCCTGTGGAGTGCAAGTCTGCGATGCTATGCTTGGCTAGATGCCCTTCCTGGCGGAACCGGTGCCAGGCTGGAGTTCTTTCCGGGCGAAGTCATGACGCATATTGCTGACTTCCAGGAGGCGGCAATCGAACCTGCTCTGCTTCGAGCGCGCTATCTGCTCGGCACGGTTTGTTACTCCGTCTCGCCACGTGGCGCGCGCGCGCTGTTGGAGTGGTGCCTTCCGATACGGCCGATGATCGTGGATTTTGCAGGCTTCGGCCTAAGGCTGAACAATGCAGGCATCGATTGCATCATGGCGGGCGTGATGCCCTCGCTCAAAGCCTATGTGTGCTTGCCACCGCTTGTCATCAGTGACGAACGGCCGGAGGAATCGGTACGGATCAATACGTGAGCGACAGGCTGGCGTTGACCGCAGTCGGCCAGTCCGTCCCATCAGGCAACCGATAGCGTTCACCGAACACCTTCTTCGCCGAGCGGCGCTGCTCGATCTTCGTGCCGGCGCCGAATGAAGAAATCGAGGTTGTTCCTGAGACGCTCATTGCCCGGGTCAAGCTCGAGCGCCATCTGCCCCCATTCCACAGCACGGTCCATCGCATTCAGGTGCCATGAGGCGATGGCGCCCAGATCAAACAGCCGAAAGCCCCAGCAGTTCGGGTCATCGAGATAGCTTCCGGTGCGACGGGTGTTTTCGATTCCGTTGCTGCACGCCCAGAACAGATTCAACCAGTCGGCCCTGCCGTGGAGTTCCTCCGCAAGGTCGGCCCAGATCTCGCGCCGATGCGGCGCTTCCATTCGCGCTTTGTCCAACCACACCAATCTCTGGTCCGGCATCATGCGTGCGATGTAGCGCATCGCTTCTGACCGTTCCTCGCCCCAGGTGCTTGTCGGCAAGCCAAGGTAGCGCTCAAGCAATTGAACGGCCTCGTCGGGCCGGTTCGCCCACATCAGGTCCCGCCCGAGCCAGAAACACATCTGTGCGTCGTCGGGATCTTCCTTGTAGGCAACCTCCATCAGAGGCAGGTAGCTGCTCCTGGTTGGTTTGGCCAGGTCCTGCACCTCGAACATGACCAGGTCGTTGCTGGTCGTGACCACCTCCCTTTCTCCGGTGAAGACGAGGGCCTCATGGACGGGGCGCTTGAAGCGATATCCCCAGCGATGGTGAAAATTCTTGGTGGCCCATTGCCGCAACGGTCTGGGGTCGTCGACACTCGCTCTATAGATCGTCTGGCAATAGAGGGCTGTCGTTTCGGGTCTCCAGGCCGCCTCCAGCTTGGGGCGCCAGCCGGGCTCGAGGAAACGGTCCATGTCCATCGTGCAGCACACGTCGACGTCGGCGGGGATGAGTGCCAGGGCGGCATTTCGGGCGTCGTCGAAGCGCCATGGGCGGACCGCGATCCGGTGCACCGTGACGCCGGCGTTGATCAGTCGGGATACCGTGTCGTCGGTGCTGCCGGTGTCGGCGACTATCCGATAGTCGGCGCCGACGGCCGAATTTGCCCACCTCTCGACATGTGCGGCTTCGTTCAACGCGATGGTGTAGACCGCTATCTTCAAGGAAGGGGTCCGCGATTGGACGCAGTCGCTAAGCGACCTCCCGCTGAACGGCTGGACTCGCCCGAGCCCGACCGCACCGCCCTGTGACGCTCATCGAACAAGGCCGACGCCTCCGCGCTTGCGGATCGCCACTAGCCCTCCGAGCAATTTTGCCTGGCTAAGCTCGAAATGGCTGTCGAAGAACCGGATTTCGGCGAACTGATCGGCAAGGTCGCTGATACCGACCGGGTCGATTGATCGGGCCGTGCCGTGCTGTTGGATTTCTCGCAAGAGATGCTTGGTGAGTGTGATTTCAACGGCATTTTCGCTTGTTGGCTGCCAGTCGAGGTCTTCGATGAAATACCATCCACCCTCTGCGAGCAGCGGGAAGAATTCGCGCAGCGTCAGTTGCTCGTCGAACGAGGCGTGGCTGCCGTCGTCGATAATCACGTCAAGCGAGCCCGGTTCCAGCTTCGCCGCGACGGAGCGCAGATCCTCCAGCTTGGATTGATCGCAAACGAAAGACTTGAACCTCTCATTGTTGAACTGAGAAAAATCCGTCAGGTCGACACCGATCACCTCGGCGTAAGGAAAATAGGACTGCCAGAGCGAGACCGAGGGCGTCTCGGACTGGTTGCCCTCCGCCGCGATGCGACAGAGGCCGATCTCCAATAGCCTCCGCATGCAAAGTCTCCGGCTCGACAGCAGCCGCTCGTAGACGCGTGCGTAAGCATGCCGGTTGCCGGTATGGCGGTTCTTGTCGGTGTTGAAGCGATCAGCAAGATCGATGAGTGTGGGAAAGCTCCGCAGCGGCTCGACCAGCAAGGAGATGAGCGGCGCTCCTTCCCCGCCCGAGCGAGCCTCATTTCGTGCCGTCCACAGGTGTGTTCCGAAGACACGCTCATCATTCAGGTAGACAGCCACATCGGCGAGCGGCTTTTCGAACTCGCCTATCTCGGTCCAATCGATCGCGTTAAAGAACATCGGCCCGAAGACCCAATCGCGCAGCTCGGCGCCTTGATCCGAAGCGATGTAGTCGGAGAGCAGTTTCGGGCCGATCTCGCCGAACCCCTTGCCGCTTGCACCGAAGAAGCGCTCGATTGACATCTCGTAGAGCGCTCTCAAATGGGGGCTGAAGGCTTCGGCATAGATGACGTTGCCGCAGACGAAGTGGCCTTGGTGCCCGCCGCGCCATTGCAGATTGAAAAAGTAATCGCCGCGGAACGGAAACGGTCGCAGCATGACCACGTCGCAATCCATCCATAACCCGCCATGTTCGTAAAGCACGGCGTAGCGAAAGGCGTCGCTGAAATAGCGGATCTCGGAGCCGGCGACCATTCGCTCGAACAAGCTGCGCGGCATCACGTCATCCGCGGCGCGTACCTCGACGCCGAATGGCACGAGGAATTGAAGCTTGTTCGGCGAGTAGCTCCAGACCCTCACGGGATGGCCTGCCGCGCGCATCGATGTGGTGGCGGCAATCAGGGTCAGATGCTTCGCAGTGTCGGAAAGCACCTCGTAAAAGCAGTGGATCTGAGGCAGCGCGGCATCTCCCCAGTCCAGGAAGGGGGCTATCCGGCTATCGAACGCCCAGGATTGATCGCGGCGCTCATGCGGCGAGTCTGCGAAGCGAAGGAACGGCGCCAGCTCGAGCAGGACCTCCTCTGTGCCTTTCGCATTGCCGGAGAGGACAATCCTGCTCGCCGCCTTCGGGAGTCCGTCGCCAGGCCGGGTTTCTTGATGGAGGTCTGCGGGTCCGGGCAAGGCGCGGGCGGCGAGTTCTTTGCGCTGCTGAGCCGCCGCAATTTGTATGGTCGCACCGTCCGCCGACGTCGTCGCAAGTGAGCTCCAATATGCCTCGCTTGCGAACAAATAGTCGGTCCTCTCCAGCAGCGAGCTTACCTCCGAGGCATCGACGGCGGCGATCCACGCTTCGCTCTCGGCGACGCCGTACGAAATCAGCAGGCGCTCGTCTTTTGGGTGCCAGGCTAGGCCTGCGGCGAATTCACCCCCCTTTTCATTGAAGAAGAACGGCCGGCTGATCTTTGCCAAGCAGCCTGTTTCGTCCAACCAGACGAAGCGGTGCTGGCAGTATGGCTGAGCCCCGTCCGGCCTTGCCCGCGTCTCGTGCGCGAGTGTCAGCCATCCGCCTTCGAAGGCAATCGCCTGGGTGCCTCCCTTGAGCTCGTCGGCAGCGACGGAAGACGGCTTTTCCGATATCGTCTGCCCTTGATCGCCGACAATGCGGATGGAATCACCCACAGAAAGGAACTGCAGCCGCTCCCGGTCGGTGCCGATGCCAGCCGGCTTGACGAGGGGGAGCCAGTTGTTGCCGTTCACCTTCGCACCGATCGGCCGGAGCACACGCCAGTCGGTCATCCGGTATGGTGCAGGCCCGCCGTGGTCGATGCGCGCGATGACTGGTTCGCCTTCTGCGGCCGACGCGCGCATATAGGCGCTGCTCCACAATTGCCCCTCCCAGGCAAACGGGCGCATGGCCTCGAGGCCGCAGCCGTAAGCAGGTCGCGGCAAGTCGGTCGGCTGTGAAATCTCATCGGCCGACGCGATCCCGAATTCGCTGTCGATGCGCAGCAAGAAATTGCGTGTGTGCACCGCCGCTCGATCCGGCGCTCGAGCCCGGAGGTTCTCTTCCGCCGCCGCCAAGGTGATGGCCCCCTGCAACACTACGATCTGGTTGTCCCAGCGAGCCACGGAGGGGTTTGAGAGCCGATAGCCGTCGGGCGGCATGAAGCCGACCGGTTGCGCAGTGAACGATGGCATCATCGTCTTGGCGGGCTGGATGTAGAAGAACAGGTTGGAGCGCGCCAGATCGCGGGAACCGTCGGCGATGCTGCGGCTCAGCGCCAGCCAATTGCACACTGCGAACCCGCGGTCCTTGCGCAATGGATCGCTCGCGTAGTTTGCCGCGATCGCGTATTCCTCGCGAAGGCCCGTCGTGTAGATGAAATCCTCGAGAAACAGGATGTCTTGCTCCGGTTTCCTGATCGCCAGACCGGCTTCCGAAAACAGCACGCTGGCGTCATTCATCCCCTTCTCGCGATGGAACCGCGCGAGGTCGTAGAGGGGTTCGGTACGTTGCGGGCGCTGATTGAAGGCTGCAAGCGCCTGGCGAACGAAGCCTGCGTCGTCCCCGAGCTTTCTTAGGCAGCGCGCCTCCTGCAGCCGGGCGTTCCATGCTTCCTCGTCCCAGCCGCCCATCGCCGCGCGTTTGGCGTAGGCTACCGCCGCCTCGGCCGTGCGTCCGGCGTCGCGGTAGGACTGCGCCAGGTAAAACCAGTATCGGTGGTTCTCCGGGTCTTTTTCCAGCGCCTCCAGCAGGAGCTTGATGTCGCGCTCGAACTTGTCGACGCGGTTCGATCCGCTGGCATGGTCCTTGTACCAAACGCCCTGCAGTTCCTTCACGTCGCCGGGAACGTCGAGATATTCATGCGTCACGCCACGGTAGCGGGCGCCGGCATCGCGCCTGACGATGCGGGTGTTCCAATAGGCGAGGTCGGAACCGGAGCGCTGGAGCAGCCGATAGCCAGGACAGTCGAGCTGCGCTCGGAAGCCCGCGTCCTCGACGACCAACTCCATGTCGGCGTCGTCAAAAAGCAGATAATCAAAGGCGAGCGACGAAGCATATGCATGATCGAGCGCGGCGTTGCGGGCCTGCTCGAAATTTTCGAAGGGGAACTGATGCAACTCCCCGGGCAGGTCGCGATCGGCGAAGAAAGCCCTGATGTAATCCTGGGTCCCGTCGGTCGACCCGGTGTCGCCGATGACCCAGCAGTCGATGTGGTCGACAACCGCCCCCAGACAGCGCTGCAGGTTCGCCATCTCGTTCTTGACGATCATGTTCAGGCAAAGTCGCTTGCCCGTGGTCATCCGTGAAATTGCCATCTCTCGCTCTGACGTTGCGCGACGTTCAAGCAATGCCATTCTCTGCGTGCCGCGGATGAATTCGCGGAGCCGTCCCGAAGCTCCCGTTGTCTACTTGTCCCGCCACCGGAGCGGCTAAGGTCCTCAGACGATCTCCGCCCACTTCACCGCCATTTGCCAAGCGACGTCAAGTTCGACGAAGCGGTAGTTGGCGTCGACCCCGTCGCGACGCCCCGACGGGGATGGCAGTGCTCAAGCTCGATCACGTTTCTGGGTTTGACGCAAATTCCGGGGTGCGGGTTAAGTTCTGGATTTCAAAAATATTTTCTAGAGTTTCGGTCTGTAATATTTCACGACCTAATACTTTAGAGGTAGGTCAGTTTAGTCGCCTCCACAGTTTACAGATCGCTAATTTTCAAATTTACTAATTTGCTGCTGTGGGGGGCCCACAGGTCGTGGGTAGCTGGCATTCTGCGGAAGTCGTAGGGGAGTCAAGCCAGAGGGTTTCGGGAGTAGCAAGACCAAAGTCGCGGACGACTAAGCACGTGCGTTTGGTGAGCGCGCGGCCGTGTGAGCGTTTGTCTTTTTTGTTCGGGTCGAACGGGTTTTCCACTCCGGAACTCTTTCGCGAGTTTTCGCCAAGAGATCGGCGTCAGCTGTGACGGGAGTGGATCGTGTATCACGTGATATCACGTGCGTTTCCCAGGGAGTTTGAAGCCCGCCGCTTCGACAAACTTCAAGCATATCCGCAACTGAGCGCCGCTGGCCGTACCCATCTATGCGCCGGCGGGAAATTTGTTGCTGCAAGGTGCGGCGGATTGCTCCCGTGCCCCGCATCCAAACCAAATCTCAACAGAGCTGTTCAAACCGAGTGCCGTCGGAAAACGGCGCCGTCTGCGACTTCCTGCCCGCCGATCGGACCGGGAGTCGTCTGGAGCAAAGGCTGCAGCCCATCACGTCTTCGCGCGCGAGCTTTCGTGCGGCCTTGCGGCCAAGCCCGTCGGGTCGGGGGCAGCACTGCGGTGATTGAAAATCAAGTGTCAAGCAGGAGAAGCCGCGGCACCTGCCGCCGCCAATCGGGGAGTGCATGATGACGTACGCAACTTCGTCTACTGCAATGGATGTGACCGTTAGGGGCGTTTTGCCCATCGGCGACGCCACCGAGCAAATAACCTATTTCATTCTGGATGCCGCCAAGAACGCGATCGTCGGCCAAGTCATTCTTCCCGCCGCCGTCAAGCGAAGCCACGCTGTCGCTATAACCGTCAAGGTTCCGAGCACCGCCGGCTCTCTCGTGATCGGCACATTTGACGATGGCGGGAATTTCCAAGCCTCCGGCTTCCTCCGTGTGGAGACTCCCCTCGTTGGCCGCCCAAGCGGCGCCATCGGGCCGTCCGGAAGATGACCGCGGCCAAGCGCCATTTCCGCGCCGCTCGCCGACTAAGCCGGTGGGCGGTTTCCCTTTTGAAATGAATTGGAAGCGAACAGGAGCCAGTCATGGCCCGTGCCTCTGAAATTCTCTTTGTGGATCCTTCGATCTCCGATCTCGAGACTGTTCTGAGCAACGTCCGGCCGGGGGTCGAGGCCATCCTGGTCGATGGCCGTCAAGCGCCGGCGGCGCAGATGGCTGCGGCGCTGAGAGGGCACGAAGAACTGCACGCGGTCCACATCATCGCGCACGGCGCACCTGGTCGGGTTGTTTTCGCTTCAGGAGAATGGTCGGTCGGGACGTTGAAGGGGGCGGCTGAGGAATTCGCCGCAATCGGCAGGGCGCTCGCTGCGGACGGTGAACTGCGGCTATGGAGCTGCGAGACGGCGCTGGGAAAGGCGGGCGATGCGTTCGTCGACGCTTTGGAAGCGGCCGTCGGCGTGGATGTCTGCGCGTCCAGTTCGCTTGTCGGTGCGGCAGTCCTGGGCGGTGCGTGGGAACTACCCGCACGTGCGGGCGCGTCGGCGCCCCTGCCGCCGCTGACCCCAGTTGGCGTAGCAAGTTACATCGGGGTGCTTGCAGCGGCCGATCTCACACTCACCGGGGACATAACTGCTGGCGGCAGCTCGTCGGCTGTTAACACATACTATATAGTGGACACTCACGCGATTCCTCCGACCAATCCGTCGCTTAATACGGCCGATGATACAGTTGTTGGTAGCTTTCAGCTTCCGTCTGCAAACCAAAACGGTTTAATCACCGACTTTTCTACAACAATAACGATTCCAAACACTACTGATATTTATTTTGTCTACGACAGCACTTTCAAACTCTACGGTACGCTTTCTCCAGTTCCCGGAGGTTATAGTTTTACGCCTGTAGATAATAATAATGGCGATAATGGCAATCACTTTGATACCGCTGCCTTCATCGCCACCACAGGTCAAGGCGCGACCGGACCCGCGGGTCCGACTGGAGCTACAGGTGCCGCAGGTGCGACCGGCGCGACAGGTGCGACCGGGGCCACGGGCGCTACCGGAGCAACCGGTGCGACTGGCGCTACCGGTACGACCGGCGCTACGGGCGCTACCGGAGCAACGGGCTCGACAGGCGCGACCGGAGCAACCGGCGCCACAGGTGCGACCGGAGCCACGGGCGATACCGGGGCAACCGGTGCAACTGGCGCTACCGGTGCGA
>NZ_RZST01000109.1:0-16261 GCF_003997575.1 Mesorhizobium sp. M1A.F.Ca.IN.022.07.1.1 | reverse complement strand
TCTCTATGCGTCGGAAGTCAGCCTGAATCGGTTCAACTATCAGATAGCCTTTGCTCTGACGATCCTGTCGCTGCTGGCAATCGGGACGGCGGTTCTGTTCATCGGGCGCCGGGAAACGATAAAGAAGCTGGAATTTCTCGCCTGGCGCGACGCGACCACCGGACTGAAGAATCGTGCCTGGATGGCAGCCAACAGGGACGCCATGCTGGACCGGGCGAGGGAGACCGGTAAGCAGCTTCAGCTGCTCCTGATCGATCTCGACCATTTCAAGAGCGTGAACGACACCTTCGGCCATCACGTCGGCGATCTGCTGCTGAAGGCGGTTGCCGAGGTCCTTCAGTCGGTCGAGCGGCCCGGCGACGTAGCCGCCGTGCGATTGGGCGGAGACGAATTCGCCATCATGGCTATTGCCGATCGGAATGATCATGACAATTTGGGGCAACGTCTGCGCGAACGGCTGAACAGGTTCGCAGAGTTGGAGGGCCATCAGGTGCGCATTGGCGCCAGCATCGGCATGGCATGTTTCCCTCAGCGGTTCCGACATTTCCACGTTGCTGCACAGTGCCGATAGCGCTCTCTACACGGCAAAGGCCGAGGGGCGGTCCGGTTTCGTGACGTTTTCGCCCGCGATCCTCAGTCAGATCGACATGCAGCTCGGTGAAGAAGCGGCCATCAAGCGGGCCCTCAATTGCGACGAGTTCTTCCTGGTCTGGCAATCCCAGTTCGAGCTGGCGACCGGCCGCATGATCGGGGCCGAGGCGCTGGTCCGCTGGCACGATCCGGTCTCGGGAGCGGTTCGTGCGCCGGCATCGTTCATTCCGATCGCGGAACGAAGTGAGCTGATACTGGAACTCGACAAGATGGTTCTGGGCAAGGCTTGCGAGCAAGCCGCCCGATGGATGCCTATTTCCACCGAAGAGTTCATCTGCTCGGTCAACGTCTCCGGAAGAAGCCTCCAGACCGATGCCTATCTGACGCATCTCACCGAGACGCTGCGGCAAACGGGGTTGCTTCCATCGCGTCTGCAGTTGGAGATCACTGAAGGGATATTCATCCAGAACAGCCGCAATGCCCTGGAGAGTATCGGCAAGATTAGAAACCTCGGAGTGAGCCTGGCACTCGACGATTTTGGGTCAGGTTATGCGAGCTTTGGATACCTTGCCGATTTTGATTTCAACCAATTGAAAATCGATCGCTCGTTCCTCAGCGACCTGGCTTCCTCCACGAAGAAACAGAACGTGGTCCGAGGCATCATCGCGCTGGCCAATTCACTAAGCCTGACCGTTGTGGCGGAAGGGGTGGAGAACGAAGCCCAACTCGACTTCCTGATCCACGAACACTGTCACGGCGCACAAGGGTTCTTTATGTCGGAGCCTGTTGAGGCAAGGTTGATGACCAACTATCTCGTCGCAAGGCAGGGTGGCGCCAAAACAGATGGAAAAGTTCGGGCCGAGTCTCTTTGCTTGGGCCCATCCATGCTGAGGAAAGTCGCCAAGCAGGGCCGCAAGACCGCCGATTGAATCAGGGCTCAGCCCTCGCCGGAAAGATCCCGCCGCGCCTTGTCCAGCTCCTCGGCGTAGCGCCGCATCAGATGGCTTTCAGTGAGCAGGCCAAGCACGATGCGGTCGTCGAAATCCTCAACGACCGCTAGCTCTTCAGCGCCGGCGCGCTGAAAGGTCTCGGCGGCGGACTGGACGTTCATCGACGGCACCAGCACCGCATCCTTGAACTGCGCGAGCGCCTGCACCGGAGTCTCGCCGTCTGAGAGGTCGCTGTGCAGTTCGGCCACGAGCAGCACGCCGACATAGTGCCGGCCCTCTTCGACGGCGATGACGCGCTGCGCCGAGCCGAGCGGGATCTCCTTGCGGAACTCGGCCAAGGTAATCGAAGCATCGATAGTACGGACGTCCTTGCGCATCATCGACCCGACATTGAGGCTGCGCATCCAGCCGACGTCGTGGGCGCTGCGGATCGTCTCGCCGCGCAGATGGAAGCGCCAGGTCGAGAAGGAGTAGCCGAAGGTCTCGCGGACCAGGATGGCCGACATGATCGACGCTGCCAGCACCACGCCGGTGAGCGTCAGGTCCCGCGTCGATTCCAGCGCGAGGAAAGTCATGGTCAGCGGGCCGCCGACGACACCTACGGCAAGCGAGGTCATGCCGACGACAGCGGCGACCGCCGGATCGAGCGCGGTTGAGGGCGCGGCCATCGCCATGACGCCGGCAAAGACCTTGCCGAGCAGCGCCCCCAGGAACAGCGAGGCGAAGAACAGACCGCCGCGGAAACCGGAGCCGAGCGAGATCGCCGAGGCAGCAAGCTTCAGCACGAAGACGCTAGCCACCACGGGAAGCGCGTAGTTCATGGCGAACTCGCGGTGCAGCGCGCCGTGTCCGCTGGACAGCACCTGCGGCGTGACCAGCCCGAGCAGCCCGACAACGATGCCGCCGATGAAAGGTCTGACGGAAGCGTCGATCGCCAGCCGCACAAAGACGCGCTCGATAAGGCTTACCAGATGCATGATCGCGATGGACGCCGCCCCGCCGAGCAGTCCCAGCAGCAGGAACGGCACATACTGGCTGGCGGTCAGCGTCGGCAGGCCGGAAAGTTCGAGCGGAAACGGCACGCCGCCGAACATCTCAGCCGTCAGCGAGGCGGCGATCGCCGCCGTCATGACCGGCGCCACATTGGCCACCGAGTAGATGCCGATGACCAGTTCGAAGCCGTAGAAGGCACCCGTCAAAGGCGCGTCGAAGGCGGCAGCGATCGCGCCGGCGGCGCCGCAGCCGACCAGGATGCGCACGTCGTTGCGGCGCAGCCGGAAGGCGCGCGCCAGCCGCGAGGCGATGCCCGAACCGACCTGCGTATAACCGGCTTCCAGACCGACCGAGGCGCCGAAGCCACTGGAGATCATGGTCTGGCCGACAATGATGAACGTATCGGTGAGCGACATGCGCCCACCGTAGAGCGCGTTGGCTTCGATCGGGTCGACAGGCGTTCTGAACTTCCGCCTTCTCAGCCAGATCACCGAAAGGCCGAGCAGCAGTCCCCCGATCGCCGGAAACATCGCCTGCACCGGACTGGCCAGCGAAAACATCGCCGAAAGGCGCCCGCCCGGCTGCACGTCAAAGAGCAGGAAGTGCATGGCTTGCACCAGCGCGCTCATGCCGGTGACCAGGGCGCCCGCGATCATGCCGACCATCCCCGCCATCAGCACAATGACGATGCCGCGCGCCTCGAGCACGGGAATGGAATTGATCAGCACCGCCCGAAGCCGGCGGGCGTAGACTTGCGGTTCGTTTATGGCAGGCAACGGAGCGGCTCGCCGGTATGCGGAGGATGGATGCTGCCGCACCTGATACGCCCGACGGCATGGAGTGGCAACCGCAATGCCGACCCCTTGTGGCGCCATTTTGGCGTTGCGTCGATTAGCGACGGTTGGGCCGGCTACCCTCGCTTGCGAGAATGGGAAAATGGCACTGATCGAGAGGGTCAGCGGCCCGCAATCGTCCCTCGCGACGAAGGTCGCCAGCAGCTCCGCCGGCTCCGTTGCGCTCGCCTTCTCCGCGAACAGGTGCACCGTGCCCGGCGGCTCGAACCAGGTCTCTCCTTTGGCGGCAATTCCTCCGTCTGCCTCACACAGCCAGACGGAAGTCGGGCCGCCAGCCGAGTTCGCTGACGGCCTTGTCGGTCGCGACATGGCCGTTCGGCTCGGCGATGTTGAAGGCGCCCGGCGCGCCGCGCTCGACGGCAAGCAGCGCCGCATAAGCAGCGGCATCGACATGCACGGCCGGATCGGCCGCAATCTCAGCTCCGGTGCCGGGACCATAGAGATGTCCATAGCGCAGCACGATGCCCGTCATGGGCTCCTCGAGAACCTGCCGTTCGAGCGCGATCACGCCGCCGACGCTGATGCCGCGGCCGCCTTCGGCGCCGCTGTCGAGCGGATCGGTTTCGGCATGCGGCTCGGGTCCGGGCGCATAGGCCCAGGCGATGCTCTGCGCGATCAGGCGACGGGCGCCGGCCGACGTCGCGGCCTCGACCAGATTGCGGGTCCCCTCGTCGCGGACGCGCGCGTTTCCGATGATGGCCTCGCCCATCTTGTTGGGATCCAGTCCGGCCGGCAGATCGGTAAGCTGATGGATCACGACCTCCGGCTTCACCTCGGTGACCGCCGCAAGCAGGCCGCCGGCATCGAACACATCGATCACCACCGGGCTGGCCCCGATCGCGCGGAGCTCCTCGGCCTTCTCGGCCCGGCGCGTTGTCGCAGCTAACTGATGGCCGGCAGCGACCAGTTGCGGGATCAGGCGGCGGCCAATCGCGCCGGAACCACCAGCAAGAAAGATGCGATAGCCCATCGTCTTCCATTCCATCTTGCGATAATATCAGAGTTCGAACAACAACATATAAGAGCTCTTACATCGTGCGCAAGCAGAAACCGGAAATTCCGGCCCCTGGCAAAGGCAAGCGTGGCGAGGAAGGTTATCTCGGCTACCTGCTGCGCCAGGCCGCCGGCGCCTACAGGCTGCGGGTCGAGCGGGCGCTGGATGAGTTCGGCGTCACGCAGCCGCAATTCGCGACGCTGACCATGCTGTCGGCCTATCCAGGCATCTCCAATGCCGACCTCGCCCGGCTCGCGGTGCTGACGCCGCAGACGGTGAGCGTGATCGTCGGCAATCTGGAAAAGGCCGGTTCCGTGGTCCGCAAGCCGCATGCGGTGCACGGGCGCATCCAGCACCTTGATCTTAGCGACAGCGGCCGTGCCTTGCTGAAGAAATGTCGCGAGCGCGTGCAGCGGCTTGAACGCCAGCTGACCGCCGGACTTTCGGCCAACGACGAGCGCGCCGTCCGGCGCTGGCTGGTCGCCGTCGCGATCGCGGGCGCGGCCGGTTAGATCGCAGCACCCCCGCCCGCTTCATAGAGCGCCAGCTTCCGATCCCCAATGCCGAGTTCCGCCCAGCTCGCGCGCCATTCGGCTATATGCGCTGACTTGAAATGCGCCTCGAGCGCCGCACGATCCCGCCAGGCTTCCGAGACATGGATCAGGCCGGGATCGAGAACATCCTGCGCATAGGAATATGCGAGGCAGCCGGCTTCGGCGCGACTCGCTGAAATCATTCGTCCCATCGCCGGCCTTGCCTGCTCGAGCCTGTCGGGTGGCAGCCGAATCGTGCCGATGATGAGGAGCATGCGCCTTTCCTTTCGCCAGCCGGCTCAAATCCCGTAGCCCCTCTCCCACCTTCGCGCAAGCTTGACCGGTTAAGGTCGGGAGCCTGCCTTTGCGCTGGGCAAGTCTGGATTCGAGGACGATATGGCGATCAGCGAAACAATCCCGTCCGGCCTGGCGGCCAAGAACGGCCGCGACGTTTTCTTCGCGCTCGGCATCGTCGTCATCCTGGCGGTGCTGTTCCTGCCGATCCCGGCCTTCCTCATCGACATCGGCCTTGCCTTCTCGATCGCGCTCTCGGTGCTCATCCTGATGGTGGCGCTCTGGATCCAGCGGCCGCTGGATTTCTCCTCCTTCCCGACCGTGCTGCTCATCGCCACGATGCTCAGGCTCTCGCTCAACATCGCCACCACGCGCATGATCCTGTCGCATGGCAATGAGGGTACGCATGCCGCCGGTTACGTCATCTCGGGTTTCTCGAAGCTGGTGATGTCGAGCGACTTCGTCATCGGCCTCATCGTCTTCATGATCCTGATCGTGGTGAACTTCATCGTCATCACCAAGGGCGCCACCCGCATCGCCGAAGTCGGTGCGCGCTTCACCCTCGACGCCATCCCCGGCAAGCAGATGTCGATCGACGCCGACCTTTCCGCCGGAATGATCGACGAGAAGACGGCGCAGCTTCGCCGCCGCGAATTGGAAGAAGAATCCTCCTTCTTCGGCTCGATGGACGGCGCGTCGAAATTCGTGCGCGGCGACGCCATCGCCGGCCTCATCATCACCGCCATCAACATCGTCGGCGGCATCGCCATCGGCTATCTGCGCCACGGCATGGGCCTCGGCCAGGCGGCCGACGTCTTCATCAAGCTGTCGGTCGGCGACGGCCTCGTCACCCAGATCCCGGCCCTCATCGTCTCGCTCGCCGCCGGCATGCTCGTCTCCAAGGGCGGCACGCGGGGCTCCGCCAATCAGGCGGTGTTCGGCCAGCTCGGCGCGCATCCGCGCGCGCTCTATGTCGCGGCCTCGCTGCTCGTCATCCTCGGCCTTATGCCCGGTCTGCCGCTATTCCCGTTCTTTGCCCTTGCCGGCGCCATGGCCGGCCTCGGCTACGTCATCCCGCTGCGCCACAACCGCGCGCTGGCGGCAGCCGAAGCGCAGAAGAACAAGGAGAAGGCCGACAAGGTCGAGGAGGAGAAGAATTCGGTCAAGGCCTCGCTTGCGACTGCCGAGATCGAGCTGCTGATCGGCAAGCAGCTCTCGACCAGGCTGCTGGTCGCGCATCAGGAGCTGGTGTTCCGCATGTCGAAGATGCGCAAGAAATTCGCCCAGCAATATGGGTTCGTGGTGCCGGAGGTGCGCGTCGCCGACGACTTCGCCATCCCGCCGAAGAGCTATCAGATCAAGGTCCACGGCACCGTCGTTGCCGAATACCAGATGCGCGTCGGCGAAATCATGGTGCTGCTTGGCACCCGCGGCGTGCCGGACATCCCCGGTGAGGAAATCCGCGAGCCGGCCTTCGGCATGCGCGCCTATTCGGTGCTGGAAACCTTCGCCGAAGATCTGAAGCGCGAGAACTACACCTTTGCCGACAACATGTCGGTCCTGCTCACCCACCTTTCCGAGGTGATCCGCAACAACCTGCCGCAGCTTCTGTCCTACAAGGACATGAAGGCGCTGCTCGAGCGGCTGGACCCCGAGTACCGCAAGCTCGCCGACGAGATCTGCACCTCGCACATCTCCTATCCCGGCCTGCAGGCGGTGCTGAAGCTTCTGCTTGCCGAGCGCGTCTCGATCCGCAACCTGCACCTGATCATCGAGGCCATCGCCGAGATCGCGCCGCATGTGCGCCGCACCGAGCAGATCGTCGAGCATGTCCGCATCCGCATGGCGCAGCAGATCTGCGGCGATCTCTCCGAGGGCGGCGTGCTCAAGGTGCTGCGCCTCGGCAACCGATGGGACCTCGCCTTTCACCAGAGCCTCAAGCGGGACGCCAAGGGCGAGGTGCGCGAGTTCGACATCGATCCGCGCCAGCTCGAGGAATTCGGCCAGGACGCCACCAAGGCGATCCGCAAGCATCTCGAAGCCGGCGAGCGCTTCGTGCTGGTCACCGCGCCGGACGCGCGGCCTTATGTGCGCATGATCATCGAGCGGCTGTTCACCACGCTGCCCGTGCTCAGCCACGTCGAGATCGCCAAGGGCGTCGAAATCAAGGTGCTCGGAACGATCTCGTGAACGCGCTCTCGCAAGGCGTCGTCATCGCCGCCTTCCTCGCCTTCTGCCGCATCGGCGCCTGTTTCATGCTGATGCCCGGCCTGTCGAGCGCCCGCGTGCCTCTCCAGGTCCGGCTGTTTGTGTCGATCGCCGCCACCGGCGGCCTGCTCGCCTTCCTCTGGGACCGCATCTATCCCTATGTCGACCCGCGCCCGCAGGTTCTGGTGCCGATGATCGTTTCCGAGCTTCTGGTCGGCGGGCTGATCGGCGCCATGACCAGGCTCTATATGGAAGCGCTGCGGTTCATGGGCTCGGCCATCGCCATGATGATCGGCTATGGCGGCTCAGGCGGCCCGGCGATCGAGGAGCCGGAGCCGCAGGCTGCGCTCGCCGCCATCATCTCGTTCTCGGCGCTGCTCCTGCTTTTCGTCTTCGACTTCGACCACGAGATCGTGCGCGCGCTGGTCGCCTCCTACACGGTTGCTCCGGTCAATGTACTCTTCAACCCGCAGGCGGCGCTGGTCGACGTCACCGACACGGTGTCGGACGCCTTCTTCCTGGTCATCCGGCTCGGCAGTCCCTTCGTCGCCTACGCCATTCTGGTCAATTTGACGATCGGCTTCGTCAACAAGCTGACGCCGCAGATCCCGGTGTATTTCATCTCGCTGCCCTTCGTCATCGCCGGCGGGCTGATCATCTTCTACTTTGCCATCGGCACCTTGCTGTCGTTGTTCGTCGACGGCTTTGTCGACCTGACGCTAGCGAGGTAGCCGCGATGGCCTCGCGCAAGGACAGACTGAAGAAGTTGGTCAAGGTGCAGGAGCAGTTGAAGGCGGTGCACGAAACCCGTCATGCCGGCTTCCTCTCCGCGGCCGCGGCGGCCGAATCGGAAGCAAAGGAACTCATCGGGCATTTCGACGCTGACAGCTCGCTGGCCGGCCTGTTCCCGGAACTTTACCATCGCCGGATTGCGAACGCGCTCGGCCAACAAAAACAGAATCTTGAAAGCGCCCGGGAGGAGGCGACGTTGATCGCCGCCGCGACCGCGCGGACCAACATGGTCGAGCGCGCCTATAGGGACGCTCGCCGCCGCGACGAGCGCGAACGCTCAGACCGCGAGCGGCTGGACCTCATTGCCCAGAAGCGGGGACATGACTAGGGCAATCAGGAAAAGCATGAAACGGTTGGGCTCGGCGACGTCGCCGTGGCCTCCCGTCCGGATTTGCGTCAAACCAAGGAGATAGAGCGGTGGATCCGGCGCGCGGGGAACGAGGCTGTCAGATGCCGGTCGCCGTCGTGCCGACCGACTTGGCCGCCCCGATCCGCTCCCAGCGCCTGCCATTGCCCTGCGCCTGCCGGGCGAAATAGTTGTAGGGCGTGCTGGACCAATCACGGACCGCGCTGGTCAGGTTGTCGAGCACTAGGTCGCCCTCGTTGGTGCGCACCGTCAGCACCGTGTGTCCCTCGCCGTGATAGCTTGCCACGGTCAACAGCAGCGCCGAGGCCGGCCAGCCGCGCTTCATCAGTTCGAGCTTCTTCAGTATCGCGATATCCTCGCAATCGCCGGACACGGTCGGCACGCGCCAGTCGTCGTTCTTGCCGACAACGGCTCGATCACTGACCTCGGTAATGCGTGAATTGACCGAAAGGTTGATCTCGTTCAATTGCGCGCTGAGCTGAGGCCGCAGGGCGACGACCTTTGTTCCGCCGGCCGTGCTGCAGAGGCTGGGTTGGCGGCTGCAGAACGAATAGAAGGCCGGCGGTGGGAACGCCTTGCCTTTGGTTTGCATCGCCGTTCCGGCCTGGGCGGCAAATGGCCAAGCAACCGACAGCAGAAATGCGATCAGCACGACATCGCTTTTCACGATCAACGTCTCCAAGGCGTGGTCTCGAGGATGAGGGGGCGGGGTTAATTAGTCGTTTTCAAACCCCGAATTGCGCCGGCGGCAGGGCAAACGCCGTTAAAATATTAATACCTGCTAAAATAAGATTTGAGCGCTGCACTGCACCTCGCCGCCCCCGCAAGCCTGCCACAAGCTTGTTGCGTCATTGTGCAACGGACATAACCGGCAAAAGGCAGTGCTTTCTTGGCGATTTTACCTCCCAGCGACATCGTGATGGACGTCGCCCGTGCGGCGGAGCCGGCCGACGTCGAGGCCGCGCGGGCAGCACTCGCGAGGCGGGCCGGCGGTGCTGGGGAGACCTTCTCGATCGACCAGACTGCCTCGGTCGAGGCGGGCTCGGTGCTCTCGCGCGCCGCTGCCGACAAGGCCGAGGCGGCAAATCCGGCTAAAAAGTTCCAGCGCTTCGAGGCAATGGTGCTGACCACTTTCATCCAGAACATGATGCCTAAGGACACCGAGGGCGTTTACGGCAAGGGTCTGGCCGGCGACATGTGGAAATCGCAGCTTGCCGAAAAGGTAGCCGATGTCATGGCCGCGCATGGCGGGATCGGCATCGCGAGATCGATGCTTGCCGACCATTATCTGGACGGCAAACACAAGGTGCCGGTCGGGTCCGTTGGGGGCGGACCGGAGAAAGCCGAGATCGACCAGCAGACCAGGCTTTCGACCTCCCTGGTCGACGAGCTCGAGCGTAAGGCCGCCCGGTCTATGACCGGTGACGACACAACCATAAAAACGGACATCAAGATCTAGGGACCTACATGGCCGACCAAGCGGACCTTTCCAACCTGCCTGCACGAACCACCGCCGCGGAAGCACCGATGGCATCTGCACGGCCTGGCAACCTCGCCGCCATCATTGGCCGGATCGAGGAGGCGGTGGACGAGGAGACGGCGGGTATCCGCAGCGGCACCAGCTACGACCTTAAGGCCTCGAATGCCCGCAAAAGCCGCTATCTCTACGAACTGACCCGCGCGCTGAAGGGCGCCAATGAGATCGAGTTCCTCGAGCAGCATCGCGAAGGGCTGGCGCGGCTGCGCCAGAAGCTGGCAAAGAACGAGGCGGCTATTCTTGCCCATCTCAATGCCGTCAACGAGGTCGCCACGCTGTTGAAGAACGCCATCCAGCGCGCCGATGCCGACGGCACCTACTCGGCAGGCGAATTCGGATATGCCCGGGCTTGAATGAGATGACTGCGGAGCAAGGTAGGATTCGGTGATCAAATTCCTCGCCGCAGCGCTTTGGATCTGCGCCGTAACCCTCGGCGCGGTGTTTTATTCGTTCCAGGCGGCGGGCGAGCGCGGCGTCGGTGAGCCGCCGAAGCCGATGCTGGGCGGTCTCGACTACGTCAAGACCGACATCATTTCGGTACCGCTCGTCCGCGATGCCAAAATCGACGGCTATTTTCTCACCAAACTCGTCTACACGGTGGAGCCGGATCAGATAAAGAAACTGTCGATCCCGGCGCCGGCCATCATTACCGATCAGGTCTATTCCTACCTCTATTCCAATCCGCAGATCGATTTCACCAAGAAGGACACGATCGATCTCGATGCTTTCCGCAAAGCGATCCGCGAGACCGTCAACGCCCGCGTCGGCGTCGAGCTGGTGCATGACGTGCTGATCGACCAGGTCAACTTCCTGTCCAAGGACGAAATCCGCGACAACGCCATCCGCCGCCGCAAGACTGCCGGCGAGACCGCGCAAGCGATGACCAAGCCGTTCCAGCCGGAGCATTGATCGGCTCTCGGCGATCGACTGGCGGGTTCACACCCTCGTCTGGTGATGCGACATGCCGCATGGCAGCCACGTTGACGTAAACGTCAACCCGAAGCTATATGCGCCGATGGCTGTCGTCACGCTGCCGCGCGACGCGGCGCTTCGCCCAGCGGCCAAGGCCGATGCGCGTCAAACGCAACCAAACGAGGAGAACCGCCATGGGCGTTCAGGAGATTGCCGACAAGATCAGGTCGCGCGTGGCAAGCGCCGGCTTCGAGCATTCGGTCAAGTTCGACACTGGCAGCGACGGCGTCATCGTGATCGACGGCGCGACCGTCTCGACCGCCGACGCCCCGACCGACTGCACGATCAAGCTCTCGCTCGACGATCTCGATTCGCTGATCGCCGGCGACCTCAACCCGACCATGGCCTTCATGGCCGGCAAGCTGAAGGTCGAGGGCGACATGACGGTCGCCATGGCGCTCAGCCAGTTGCTCGGCTGACCGCCAGCCAACTATTTTAGAAGAGCGATGTGGCGCCGCGTTTTTGAACGCGCGGCGCCGCTTCGGTAATGCCTCCGACAGTCAGGCGACGAAATCCAGCGCCTTGACCTTGCGGCCGGCGGCCTTGATCGTGCCCGCGGTCCCGTCGAGCGAGCCCTCCTTCAGCTCGAGCGCCAGCAGGCGGTGCCGCTCATAGGGCCCAGGCATGGCGAGCGAGCCGGTGCGGTCGGCCGAAAAACCGAACCGCCCGTAATAGGGTGCATCGCCGACGAGCAGGATCGCGCCGTGACCGAGCCGCGCAGCCTCGGCGATCGCGTGCCGCATCAGCGCCGAGCCGATGCCGCCGCTCCTCAGGCCCGGCTCGACTGCCAGCGGCCCAAGCAGGAGCGCTGCCGGACCACCCTCGCCCAGCGTCACGTCCCACAGCCGAACCGTACCGACGAGCGCGCCCGACGGGTCGCGCGCGACAAAGGCCAGGCCTTCCGACGGCCGGCGGCCACGCCGCAGTTTCTCGGACGACTTCTTCCTGCGCTTCGGCCCCATGGCGCGGTCGAGCAGCGCTTCGCGCGCCTGCATATCACCGATGCCTTCGGCAACGATGACGAAGGCCGGCGCAATCTCCCCCCTCGAGCGGGAGATGTCGCCAAAGGCGACAGAGGGGGTCGTTGCGCATGTAATACCGGCGCCCAGCGTGACGAGAAGCGGCGCTGGCGCTCCACGCGCGACGCCCCCCTCTGACCGCTGCGCGGCCATCTCCCCCTCGAGGGGGGAGACCCGGCGCGCGGCGCCCTCAATGATGAAATCTGCAAAGTCCATTTCCGCGATCCTTCACGAGCGGAGATCTGTTCCACAAGCGAGCCCCGGCGGGCGATGTCGCCCACGCCGGTTGATCTGAAGGCTCGCGCCTTCAGATCACGTAGGATCGGAGAGGCTCGAAGCCGTTGAAGGCGACCGACGAATAGGTGGTCGTGTAGGCGCCGGTACCTTCGATCAGCACCTCGTCGCCGATGGTGAGCGACAGCGGCAGCGGATAAGGCGTCTTCTCGTAGAGCACATCGGCCGAATCGCAGGTCGGGCCGGCGAGCACGCAAGGCGCGGTCTCCGATCCGTCGCGCGGCGTCACGATCGGATAGCGGATCGCCTCGTCCATGGTCTCGGCGAGGCCCCCGAACTTGCCGATGTCGAGGAACACCCAGCGCACATTGTCATTGTCGGCCTTCTTCGAGATCAGCACGACTTCCGACTTGATGACGCCGGCATTGCCGACCATGCCGCGACCCGGCTCGATGATCGTCTCGGGCAGCGCGTTGCCGAAATGCTTGCGCAGCGCCGAGAAGATCGCCTGGCCATAGGCCTGCGCCGCCGGCACGTCCTTCAGGTAACGGGTCGGGAAACCGCCGCCCATGTTGACCATCTTCAAGACGATGCCTTCCTCGGCGAGCGTGGCGAACACCTTCTTGGCATCGCCCAGCGCGCGGTCCCAAGCCGAGAGATCGGTCTGCTGCGAGCCGACATGGAACGACACGCCATAAGCGTCGAGGCCGAGCGCCTTGGCATGTCGCAGCACATTCACCGCCATTGCCGGCACGCAGCCGAACTTGCGCGACAGCGGCCATTCGGCACCCTCGCCGTCGGTGAGCACGCGGCAGAACACGCGCGAGCCCGGGGCGGCGCGGGCGATCTTCTCGACCTCCTCAACGCAATCCACGGCATAGAGGCGGATGCCGAGCTGGTAGGCGCGCGCAATGTCGCGCTCCTTCTTGATGGTGTTGCCGAAGGAAATGCGATCCGCCGGCGCGCCGGCATCCATCGCCATCTCGACCTCGGCAACCGATGCGGTGTCGAAGGACGAGCCCATCGCAGCAAGCAGGCGCAGGATCTCCGGCGCCGGGTTTGCTTTCACCGCATAGTAGATTTTGGAATCGGGCAACGCCTTCTCGAAGGCGCGGAAATTGTCGCGCACGACATCGAGGTCGACGACGAGGCAGGGACCGTTCGGACGTCGGGTGGCGAGAAAGTCAAGGATGCGCTGGGTGGCCATCGAGGTCTCTCCATCTGCGCCTTTCGGCGCGCACAAAGGCTGCGGGACGCGGGCGCTCGGCCTCGCGAACTCGCGGTGGACAAAGGCGGGACGGAAAATCCATGGAACCAGCCGGTGGAGACCCCGGAACCACGGATCGCCGTTTCGCGGCGGTGAACCTGGCCTTGCCCGGCCTCGGTTCGCTTTGTCTGCCTTGGCTTGGATGGGAGGACCCGTCCGCACTGCCGGCAATGAAGGTGTGCCTCTTCAGTAACCCCGGTCTTTGGACGACCGGCAGACACCAGAAAGGCCCGCACCGTCGTTGCTTCAAGGTGTCCTCGGTCTTGTGGTTGGCCACTGACCGACTGGAGGGGTTGGCTCCAGTTACCTTACCGATTGCCCTCACCATTCGAGGATCGGCGGACACCCACAGGCACGTGCGACTTTGGGCAAGCGCGATATAAGAGCGAAGGGTTTCACAATCAATAAAAATCGTCAGCGCCGGTTGTAAATATTGCGGCATCGAACAATGTTTGTGGACCGTATTCGGAAATCGAACAATGCCAGGCACCCACGGCCCTCTCAACGCCTTCCTCGATCTGCGCCAAATGCCCGTGGCCAATGCGGAATTTGGCCCGTTGGCCGGCCTGCGCCTAGCCGTGAAGGACATCTATGACGTCGCCGGCTATCGCACCGGCTGCGGCAACCCGCGCAAGTTCGAACAGGCTCACGCCGCCTCGCGGACGGCCGAGGCTGTGCAGTTGATTCTCGATGCCGGTGCGCGATTCGTCGGCAAGACGCAAACCGACGAGCTCGCCTTCTCGCTGTTCGGCCAGAATTCGCATTTCCCGTTTCCGGTGAACGCAGCCGCTCCGGATCGCGTGACCGGCGGCTCCTCGTCAGGTTCGGCGGCAGCGGTCGCCGGCGGCCTTGCCGACATCGCCGTCGGCTCCGACACGGGCGGCTCGATCCGCGCGCCGGCGAGCTTCTGCGGGTTGATCGGGCTGCGTACCAGTCACGGCCGGATATCGCTCGAGGGCGCCATGAAGCTCGCGCCGAGCTTCGACACTTTCGGCTGGTTCGCCGGCGACATAGAAACTTACGAATTGGTCGGCAAGCTTCTGCTCGGGCGCGATCCACACCAGCATCCGCTCAACCGCCCGCTGTCGATCGGCTGGCTCGATGCCTTTGTCTCCGGGCCGACGGAAGCCGCCGAATATGCGCGAATGAAGGCACAGGCAGCAGCCGTCGTCGGCGAGCCGACCGAAACCGAACACGCCTTCGCCTCCTCCCCGGATGATCTCTACTGGTGCTTTCGTCGGCTGCAGGCCTTCGAGGCCTGGCAGGTGCATGGCGGCTGGATTTCGGCAGGCGATCACGGGCTTGGTCCAGGTGTCGACGAGCGTTTCGGCTTCGGCCGCACGATCGATGCAAAGACTGTCGAAGCCGAAACGGCGCGTCGGGCAGCCTTCCGTTTCGAGTTCGGCAAGCTGCTCGGCAACGGCGGCTTTCTTGTTCTGCCGACCGTGCCGGGCGCAGCGCCACTGAAGACCAGCACGCCGGAGCAGTTCCAGGCCTATCGCGAGAGGGCGCTGCATCTTTTGTGCCTGGCCGGGTTGTCGGGCTTCCCGCAGATCACCTTGCCGCTCGGTTCCGTCGACGGCGCGCCCTTCGGCCTGTCGCTGCTCGGCCCTTCCGGCAGCGACGTCGCCCTGATACGGCTCGGCCGCACGATTCTCGACGCGGCCCGAAAGGTCTGATCATGGATACATTGACCCGCATGCGCGCCTTCATCGACGTCGTCGAGGCCGAAGGCTTCTCGGCCGCCGCCCGCAAGATCGGCCGTTCCAAGGCGCTGCTGTCGAAATATGTGCGCGAGCTTGAGGACGAACTCGGCGCGCTGTTGTTGAACCGCACCACGCGGCAGTTCTCGCTGACCGAAGCCGGCCACACCTATTATCAGCGCGCCTCCGAAATCGTGCGCGAGGTCGACAGCCTGGCCGATGCCGTGCGCGAATCTTCCGGCGACGTGCGCGGCCGCATCAAGCTCTCGGCGGCGCGCACCTTTGCCGACGCGCCGATTGGCCAGTCGCTGATCGACTTTGCCAAGCAACATCCGGATATCGTTCTCGACATCCATCTCGACGACCGCTTCGTCGATCTGGTCGAGGAAGGCTTCGATGTCGCCGTACGCATTTCGCGGCTGGAGAACTCGTCGCTGATCGCGCGGCGCCTCGGGCCGTTTTCGATCAAGCTCTGCGCTTCGCCGGACCTGCTTGCAAAGCATGGCACCCCGACGCGCCCGCAGGATCTTTCCAACATGCCCTGCATCGTCGACACCAACGGCCGCTCTTTAGCCAACTGGCGCTTCAAGGGAGACGGCGAGGATTCGGTGAGCGTCACCGTGTCGGGGCCGATCGAGGTCAACAGTCCGATGGCGGCGAGAGCAGCCGCCGTGTCGGGCCTGGGCTTCACCATCCTGCCGGATTTCATCGCTGCGCCCGAAGTCGCGTCGGGCAAGCTGGTGACGGTGCTCGACGACCGCATCCTCTCGGGCAGCGGCATCTTCGCGGTCTATCCGCATCGCCGCTATTTGCCCGCCAAGGTCCGTGTCTTCGTCGATTTCCTGGTGCACTGGTTCAGGACGCGCGACGCTGCGTGAAGCACGTCCCCCGAAGGTGGGAACCGTTTTCGGCACAAGGACATGCGCAGAATCAGAGCCTAAAAGCGCATCGAG